>JBKJHT010000020.1:0-17285 GCA_046598945.1 Burkholderiales bacterium
CGCTCCCCCAAACAGTGCGGCGCCTGTTTTTCAAGCGGCGCGGGGCTACGAGGCTTACCGCATCAATACCCCGGCCCAGGTTGTATCCGGCGCTCGTTCGGGCATGGGTGGAGCGACACGCGTTCGCACAATCCGCATGGGCTGGCCGCGACTTGGGCAGCGCAATGGCGCCCGCGGCTTGACCCAGGCGGTGAGCGCTGTGGGGATGATCTTCAACACCCATTGCAACAACGCGATCAGCCGTTTGCTGTTGGGGTGCGGAAATCCAAAGTTGCGGGCGCGGCGAAAGCCCCTGGGCAACACAGGCTGCATCAGCAGCCACAAGAAGGGGGTGCTGGTCGAAGGGGATAAGGTAAAAATACAGGTGCGAATCGAGGGTTTACAGGGTGATATTTGTACCTGGCGCGTTGACGATTCACAAGTATCAGAGCCATTACCATGTGAAACCATCCGCGCGATGGATGCGCCGCTAAAGAAGTCCTTCCAATTGAGCGCACACTCAATAACGCGGCCGCGTTTTCGTACTCGCATCGCGAACGCGCTTCTTTTCTTCGAGTAACAGCCAAATTCCCATGGCGAATGGGGCGAGCCCGAACAGCATGAAGGTTTGCGAATAGCTATTTAGGGCGGTCACGCCAGCGGCGAACAAGAGGGGGCTGATCATCGCGCCACCGAACGTCAAAAACTGCGTGCCGCCAGTGATCATGGCGATTTCATGAGGCCGTGCGTGTTGCGCCAGCCCGGCAAAGTAGACGCCATTCCAACCTACCACCGTCGCGGCGACGAGCATGGCCGCGCTTACCACCCATACCAGCGAAGTGTGCGCGGGCAACATGCCAAATAGAATGAGTGTCGCGGCCATGCCCAGCCCGAGCAATCCGAGTAAGACTCCTGGCGCCACATAGCGATCGGTGACTACGCCCCAGAACGGCCGAGCGGCAATACTGGTAATCTGCGCGGTCGCTAACGCGCCTGCCGCCGCGGCTAATGAAAAACCGCGTTCCAACTTCAAGTCCGATACCAGAAAGGTCAGAAAGCAAACCTGCGTTCCCGAATAACAGGATGAGCAGATTGCAAGGCGACGCAATGGCGGATCGCTTAGCACGCGCACCAGCGGGCGCGTAAGGACAGCGGCCCAATTCAGTTTTATCGCTTCCCGGTTTGCGTCGAATCGTTTGCGAAATGGTGCGAGCAATAACAACTCACAGGCAATCAATAGGCTGATTGCGATGATCGCGCCCCGCCAAGACCACCAACCGAGAAACAGCGGAACCAATAGCCCGGCAAGAGCGACACCGATCGGTACCCCGGTTTGCTTGACGGAGAAAAATAAACCTCGACTTCGTGCCGGCGTGTGATCGCTCAAAATCTGCGCGGCGGTCGGGTTGGTGAGCCCGTAACCGATACCGATGGCCGTTGTCGCGAGCAGCACTAACATTGGCAGGCCGGTGGCAATCACCAGCAATCCCAACGCAACCAGCACCATCGCTGCCTGGCTCAGGCGCAGCGCGCCGAACTGGCGCACATAGTGTCCACCGATAAGGCCGGAAAATATCGCCGCTAAATAGACTGCGCTGACAAAGATGCCAATACTTTGCGGCGCAAATCCCAACGCGGGCGCGACGACCGGCGCCAGCACCGACGGCGTAGTCATGGCAATACTTGCCATGATTTGCGCCGTGGTCGTGAGCAATAATGCGAGCCATGGGTAAGCAACGGTTGGAAAGCTGGGAGAGGTTTGAGTCATCACGTCAGTGTACCAGGCCAATTATTGGCGCATAATATTTTGACGCTCGCAAGTTGGGAAGGTAACGATGGCCAATCACAGCATACTTTTCTCGCCCATCAGAATCGGTAAACTCACACTCGCCGGTCGCCTGATCAAAACCGCCACCGCGGAAACGTGTGCCAACGCGGAAGGCTTCGCCAATCAATCGCACATCGATTTTTATCTGCCGATGGCTAAAGGTGGCACGCCACTGATCGTCACCGGCAACATCTACGTTGGTCTGGACGGCAAATCGGCGCCAGGCCAGTTAGGCGTCGATCACGATGACAAGGTTCCCGCGCTGGCAAGCTTGGTCGATGCGGTTCACGCCCACGGCAGTAAGATATTTGCACAGCTCAATCATTGCGGCCGCCAGGTTGTACCGCGATTTGCCGGCACCAATGATCCGGTATCGGCTTCCAATGTGACTGAGTTGGTCACCGGCACGCAGCCGCGCCCGTTGCAAGTTGATGAGATTGCCCGATTGGTGAAACAGTATGCCGACGCAGCGCGGCGCTGCCAACAGGCCGGCTTCGATGGCGTGCAGATTCATGCCGCCAATGGCTATCTGCAAAGCCAGTTCTTGACTCCGCACACGAACCGCCGCACCGATGACTATGGCGGCGGGATCGAAGGGCGCAGCAAGTTATTGCGCGACGTGGTGCGCGCCGTCAAGGCAGGCTGCGGCGCGGATTATCCAGTGATGGTAAAAATTAACGGATCGGACTATTTACCACTGCGCAATGGCCTGAAAACCGACGATCTGGTCGACATCGCGTGCCTGCTGGAGAAAGAAGGCGTCGACGCTATCGAGGTGACCGTCGGCCACTATGAGTCGGGATTCCCGATGGTGCGCGGCACCTTTATGCGCTGCATGCGCAACATGGTGCAAGGCAGTATGCGTCAATTACCATGGGTGCGCCGCTGGGCGTTTCGCCTCTTTTGGCCGATCTTGGCGCTGCTGTTCAACGCGCTATTCGGTCGGCGCGAAGGCTTTAATCTCGCCTACGCGAGCAAGTTCAAAGCAAAGCTTACGATTCCAGTAATTTGTGTCGGTGGTTTTCGAACGCGCAGCGTCATGGAGGCGGCGATCGAGCAAGGCGGCTGCGACATCGTCTCCGCCGGCCGCGCGTTCATTGCCGATCCGTTGCTTTATCGGCATTTGCGCGATGACGAGCCGGGCCCGAAATGCGTCGACTGCAATGCCTGTATTGGCCATCTCGGCGCGCAGCCGGTGGATTGCTATCACCCGGTCATCGGTGCACAAAAGCGGGCGATGTTGGCGCGCTTGGCTTAACCAGATTCGGGTGTCAACTCGGCCGAAGCGCGATACGGGCCGACATAAGTTGCGCCAATTCATGTGCCGAAGGTTCGTGGAAATTCTATATTTGCGAATTCAACCGGATAAGCATCGATCAAAAATCAAACTGCCCGCGAACGGTAAACGCCGATTCTTTATCCGTCTGCGTCGCCTTGCCTGGTGCGGCGGGCGTGACGGTAATGGTGTTGCCGAAATCCGTGCGGATATAGTTCAGCAAGAATCGGGTATTCGGATTGACGATCCATTTCACGCCCAAAGTCCAGGCATCGGCAACGCTGGTTCCTGTGCTGGGAATGACACCTGTGCCGGAAGCATTGCCGCTCTTGAAATCCCCCGCATCGAACTTGGAATAGCGCAGCCCCAATTCCCACGCGCCGCAACAGGACTTGCCCGGCGCGAAATTGGCTTTCGGGCGAACGCGTCCCAGGCGCTCGCCGCGATAACTGTCGGCGTAACGTTCGCCCGTGACCAGCCAAGTTAGGTTGGTGTAGTAGGCATCGATGTCGCGATCATAGCTTGCGCCACCCGCGCTCGTGCCGCTAAAATTGGCGCGCAAATATTCCGCTTGCAACTTCACCGGACCCCACGCAAACAACGATTCGAGCCCGTAGCGAGTGCGGTCGACATCCTCACCGGTAAACGCCGCGGGGCTGAAAAACTGAAAGCCGCGCGCCTCGGTGCGGCCGGTGAGTGCCGAGGCGACCGGGATGGCGCCGGCCGTGAAGCTCGTCCCCACGTGCATCACGGCGCTTGGAAGATTCGCCATTTCCGCAAAGTTAAAGGTGAGACGGCCGATCCAATCTTTGCCGTCGATGGTTTGGTTGGCGTCGTTGCCGTTGCGGCCTTGACCGTTACTGAATGCCAGGCCGTAAGTCATGCCTTTGAATGGCGCACCATGCAAAATAGCGCCGCGTTCCTTACCGGGTGTAAGTGGATCGGCCAGGGATCGCTCTTGGAAATCCGTAAAAATATCGCTGGTCGAAGATTCCAAACCAAACGGCATCCTAGCTTGGCCAAGGCGAAGCTGCGCCGATTTCCACCAGCCGAGGTTTAACCAGGCTTCGTCGAGCGAGGTTGTGCTGGTTGTGGCGACTGCGGCAGTTGCAGTGCAAACCGGCGCGCCGGAACTATTGCTGCCGACGGCGGTGCACACCGTTGCCGTCGGCCCGGCGACGTCGGCGAAATTCATCCGCACACGAAAATCGATATCGTCGTAAAACTTGCCTTCGACCGCGAGATAGGCGCGCCGAACATCCCAGGTATCAGCCCCAAGCGCGTCGTCGCCGAGATAGTGGCGATAGTCCGCCTCGACGCGCCCGCGTAGGCCGATCCAGGTGCTTTTGTCGGCGGATTCCCAGGTGATGCCTTCTTTAAATTTCGCGGCGATCTCTTCCTTGGGCTTGGCGGGCGCCGCGGTGGCTGGGGTTTTCGGTTCTTCTTTCGCCGCGGCTACAGGTGGCGCGCTGGCCGGTACAGCGGCGGCACCCGCGTTTTTTGTTCCGGAAAGGATTTCATATTCCTCGTCGTTGATCACGCCTTTTTTGCGTAATACTTCCAACAATTGTTCCGGCGTGACGGCACTTGCCGGCGTCGCAAAGAATAAACTGCCCGCGAAAATCGCGATCGCGACGACAAAAACAGGGCTGTTGCGTGCACAGGCGCGCGCGGATGAATCGGCAAACATGGTTTATCCTTTTTTGGGGCCGAGCGGCTTTATTGCATCGCGCATTCTAATTCTTTGCGCTTGGAAAAAATAGTTGTTGTCCATTGACCTGAAAGCGGGCGATCAGTTGCTGGCCCTCCGTCGATGTAATCCATTCGACAAACCGTTTTGCCGTTGTGTGATTTACATCAGGAAAGCGCGCTGGGTTAACGGCAATGACGCCGTACGGATTGTGTAACGTTTTGTCGCCAGAGAACAGTAATTCGAGATCGATTTTCTTCATCAACGCGATAAACGTACTACGATCCGATATGGTATAGGCGCCGCGCTCGCTCGCCATAAACAACACTTCGCTCATTCCCTGTCCCGCCGATAAATACCACGCGCCTCCCGGCTCCACCGCAGCCGCTTTCCAAAGCAACATTTCTTTCTTGTGGGTGCCGGATTCGTCGCCACGCGTGATAAACGTTTGCCCCGAATCGGGTATACGTTTCAACGCGTCCGCGGCAGATTTTGCTTCACGCACGCGCGCCGGATCGCTGTTCGGGCCGACGATGACGAAGTCGTTGTACATCACGTCGCGCCGGTCGATGCCAAAACCTTGGGCAACGAATTTATCTTCGTCGGCGCGGCTATGCACGAATACCAAATCGACGTCGCCATTCTCGCCGAGCTTCAGTGCCTTGCCGGTTCCCACTGCGATGACGCTGACTTTGCATTGGCATTGGCGTTCGAAAACCGGCATGAGGTGACCGAAAAGCCCGGTCGCCTCGGTGCTCGTCGTTGAAGCGATTCGCAGATCGTTGCCCGCCTGGGCGCCGGCCACTGAAATTAGGACTACGGCGGTGAAAATCAAGCGCGCGGAAAGAGCGGGAAAGTTCATTGGAGATCCTATAAATTTAATAAAATATATGCAAAACTATGCATATTAAAACGCAGCATTCAACATTTGTATTATGCCTTTCCGAATCGTCGAGTAAATATGCAACAATTTGCATAAATGATTCGAATACGACTTGTCCAACAATGGACTACCGGAACCGAGGGTGCGTTGGATCTGGACCAACGCTTGCTCCCGGCGCTCGAGGCCATCCAGCACACCGGCTCCGTCAGCCAAGCGGCAAACACGCTCGGCGTTTCCTACCGCTTTTTGTGGGGGCTCCTACTGCGCTGGGGCCATTTGCTCGGCGGTCCGTTGGCGATACTTGAGCGCGGACGCGGTGCTAAACTCACATCGTTCGGCGAAAAATTGTTATGGGCCGATAAACGAATTGCCGCGCGCCTGTCACCCATGCTCGACAGCATGGCGTCGGAATTAGAGCTGGAGTTGCAACCGATGCTCTCGCGCGAAAGCGGTGTGCTACGTATCCACGCGAGCCATGGCTTCGCGGTGGACGTACTGCGCGAAGGCCTGGCTACGGCGGCGATTCCGGTCGAACTGAAATATATCGGCAGCCGCGAAGCGTTGCTATCGCTGCGTGATGAAAAATGCGATCTTGCCGGATTCCATGTCCCGGTCGGCGATCTGGAAGCGCTGGCGCTAAGACAGTTTGAGCCGGGGATCAGCCAACCGGATTTCGCAGTCATTGAGCTGGCGACCCGTCAGCAAGGCCTCATGACGGCGATCGATAATCCGAAGCGCATTCGGCAATTTCGCGACCTCACCGACCTTCGCTGCCGGTTCGTGAATCGCCAAGCTGGATCAGGTACCCGCGTGTTGTTCGATTTGCTGTTAGCGCAACAAGGGATCGACGCTAGCCAGATCACCGGCTACGACGTAGTCGAATATACCCACGCAGCGGTTGCGGCCTTCGTCGCAAGCGGTATGGCGGATGTCGGCCTCGGTATCGAGACGGGCGCACGGCGCTTTGGCCTGCATTTCATTCCCGTCGCAACCGAGCGATATTTTTTTCTATGTCGCAAAAGCCGTCTTCAAACTGCGCCGGTACAGGCGGCGCTGCAATTGATGAACAGCGACGATTTCAAAAACAAGGTGAACAAGCTTCCCGGATATCGGGCGGAAAACTGCGGGGCGATCGCAGAAGTGCGGAAGGTTTTTCCCAGTATTGCGCGAGCACCTATTCGAAAAAGATGAGCACATGCCGTCGAGCCGCCCTGTCCTTATCTCGCGCTAGCCGTAAGAAAAAGGGATGGTCAGGCCTTGAGAGGCAATGGCCCGAGGCCAGTGGCTAGCCCGTATCGATGCGGCTTCCCGGTAAGGCATCGCCAGGAGGCGCATGGGGGTTGCCTCGTGGCGCGATAGGTTTTCTACTGGCGGCGATAGCGATAACCGCTAAAACACACGGTGCATCATCCTCGCGAAGGCGGCGATGCATTAGCCCGTTATAAGTCAAGATGGATTCCCGCCTTCACGGGAATGACAAAATCGGTAGTTTAACGATACCCCAAAAATAAGTTCGCGAAAAATCAAACTACCTATGCACTGCGTTCGCACCGGAAAAAGCGCGATAATCCACTTTGTCGCGCTGCGTTGGCGCACAAAAAAATAGGCGTGCCGATTAAGTGCGGACAGTTGGGCGATCGGTTTTACGAATCTCGCATACCGTGTCATACCACGACTGCATGCCGGAAACAGGCGATGGCTGAATCGGCAATACCGCATTGATGTTGTAGCCGTTGCCGCGTCCGCCACGCGCCGGGTCCCACCAGACGCGCCAGGACAAATCGTCGTTCTGCGGTGTGGGGCCATAGCCGGGAAAATCGTCACGAATGGTTTGCTTTCCCGTGGCGGCGCGTCCCGCAACGAAATAGCCGACGCTGTTGCTGACTGCCAATACACGCGGATGAATGCCCTCCGTGACGAACACCGGCATTTTCGCCGAGCCCAATCGCTCACCGGTCGCTTCATAGGTTTTACCCTTCGGCCGGAATGTCGTGACCTCGACCCAGTCGCCGGTCTTCAGTCCCAGTTTCTTCGCCACACCGGCATTGATCCACATCGGATTATCGTGCACGATTTCCGACAGATATTTTTGCGGCGCGGTGCGCGCTTGCGTATGCACGTTCCACTTGAACGTGGTCAACACAAAGCGCTCGCTTGGCAAATTCTCGTGAGACGGAATCGGGATGTAGGATGGCAAGCCGTCGTCTTCTATGCCGACTTTGGCCGACAGCGTTGTCACTTCCCGGCAATGGATTTGAAACTTGCGCGAAGGCGTCGCGAAACCGCGCCGCGCGACGCCATCGACCATCACGCCGATGGGTTTTTCTTTACCATCTTTACCTGCGCGGTAAATCACTTGGGTTTTTTCATCGACGCGCGAGCCTTCGAGTTGATCGGCTTTAATCGCTTTCATGAAAATTTCATAGCGCTTCGGCAGCGTCATGTCAGTGTACACGCCATGTTTTTGCATGTATTCAAAGCCGTTCGCGCTATCGCCCTTGGGAATTTTGGCGCATTGAGATTTAACGAAATCCACGTGTTGGCCAAACTGAAAATACTTTGCAGCCTCGGGGGACAAGCGCCGGCCGATATCGAACATGGAATCGGCGAAACTTCGCGCTTCACCGGCGGGCTGTACCATAGGTTGCCGTATCGTTACGTAGGGACGCAACTCGAGATTGTTGCGGATATCCAGGCCCCAACGTTCCAGAGAAGTCGCATCGGGCAGGATCATGTCGGCGTAATGCGCCATTTCCGAATACACGACATCCGAGCAGGCGTGGAACGGGATGAGTCTCTCGTCGCTTAATACTTCGACTGCCAAGCTGCGACCTTCGGGCCACGTCATCGGACTGCTGACGGTGTAAGAAAGATAGACCTGCACTTTGCCGCGGCCACGCTTGATGTAGTCGTAAACCATCTGGCCGACTTTCATCTTCTGCCAGCGATTGGCGATCGGCCATTCAGGCGGATCTTCTAAGTCGGTGCGAGTTTTTGCGCTGGGCGGTTGTGGCTCGGGTGGCGGGAAAATGGCGTTGTCGAGCTTTTCCAGTTCGCCGTAACAATAACCCCCGACGCGGCCGATGCTACCGACGATGGCGTTCAGCATAATCACTGCGCGATCATTGTTCAGGCCGTTATAGTGTGCCATGGAGCCGCGATTGGTAAAGGCCGCGACAGCGGGACGTTGCGCGGCGAACTCCAGCGCGACGCGTTTGATATCGTGGGCATCCAGGCCGGACAATCTCGCCGCCCAGTCCGCTGTGTACGGCTTAAGCCACGCGATCAATTTTTCTGGCCCAAAGTTGGCCCACTTCTCAAGAAACTCTTTATCGTATTGCCCGGCGTGAGCAAAATGACTTCACCGATCGCAAGCGTCGAGAGTGCGCCGATGCCGCGCTTAATAAATTCTCTGCGATCCGTGCTCATGCCTTGTCGCCTTTCTTCGCCGCTTGATGCTCGCGTTGCTGGTTGGTGGGGCTGAATTGGGATTCCATCTGCGCCCAGGTGTCGATTTCGTAGGAGAACGGATCATGGTTGCGGCCTTTCGGCACTTTCTTTTCCAGCTTGGCGTGCATTGCGGCATCTTTGCCGCGGTAACTCACGCTCGGCTTAGTGCGCTCCTTTTCTTTGAGCACGCAGAGCAGCGAGCCATGTTTGGCCTTGAATTTCGAAATCGGACCTTCCGGGTCATTCAAGTCACCAAAAACCAACACATCCGCCGGGCAGGTTTCGACGCACGCCGGTTGCATGCCTTGCTCTAAACGGTGGGAAAAAAAGTCGAATTTGTCGGCGACATTGGCGACCGGGTCAATATAAATGGCGCCGTAGGGACAGGCATCTTCACAGCAACCGATACCATCGCAGGTATTTGCGTTGATGCGCACGATGCCGTCGCTGCCCTTGGAGATCGAACTCGTCGGACAGGCTTTTAAGCACGGCGCGTCTTCGCACTGCATGCACAGCGTCGGCAAAAAGTTTCGTGTGGTTTTGGGAAATTTACCTTCTTCGAGGTAATAGACTTTGGTGCGGAAGTGGCCGAGGGGAGCGTGATTTTCGACTTTGCAGGCGACGGAACAAGCATGACAACCGGTGTAGCGCTCCAGATCGAGCGCCATGGCGATCTCCTTGACATTGTTGTGATTTCGCGCCGGCGATGCCGTTAATAAAGCCGATGATGTTACTGAGCGTTCTCGAACGCCTGGGCATAAACATGGCTCATTTCCTTCAGAAAAAATTTAGTCGGCTTGCTTGAAAAAACGGATACAGCAAACACTAAAAATGTAAGCTCAACGTGAGCGGATCGTCTAAAAATCAATAACGTAGGCGCCAGCAATATTTTAGCGATGCCTTGCCAGAGCCCTTATCTATCCTTGTTCTCAGCGGGGCATGCGCCGAGAGCCGCGCTGAGCGGGCTTTTGCGGGCAGGTCTCGGGATGTGGCCGCTGCTTACTTGTTCCAGGGGTTTCGTACTACTAAAATGCAATTCGTCATAGAACTTGGCGCGCGATGCGATGCGATGCATAATTGGGAACTTAACTCTTCCAAGCAACGTCAGAATCATGAATATTTTTATCCATTTTAAATCCGCTCCGTAGCGAGTGATCGACCTCGAAAGGAATCGTCATGCATCGTCGTCAATTCATTCAATTTAGTTCCGCCGCTTCGTTGTTAACCCTCGTTACCTGTCCAGTCCACGCCGCCGCCGCGTGGAAAACCTTCACGTTAACGATGCGACTTAATCTCCCCGATACCGACACCCCCGCTCGCGTGTGGCTGCCGCTGCCGAATTCGGTCGAGTCCTACCAGCAGACGCTTGATACGCGTTGGAGTGGCACGGCCATGAACGCGCAAATATTTCGCGATGTGGTCTACGGTGCGCCGATCCTATACGCCGAGTGGCGCACCCCTGGGCCGCGCGAATTGGTCGTGACTAGCCAGGTGAAAACCCTCGACCGGGCGAATTCACCGACGAGCGCGGCGCGCGCCGATGCGCCAGTCAATCCGCCCGATGTGCGGCACTTTCTCGCGCCAACCAAACATATTCCCATCGATGGTATCGTGCTTACCACCGCTCAGGACGCCATCCAGGGCGCGACTGGGGCGGTTGGAAAAGCGCGCGCGATCTATGACTGGGTGGTCGACAATTCTTTTCGCGATCCCAAGGTCAAAGGATGCGGCCGCGGCGACATTAAAGGCATGTTGGAAACCGGCAACCTCGGCGGCAAGTGCGCCGATATCAATTCATTATTTGTTGGGTTGTGCCGTGCCGTCGGTATTCCGGCGCGGGAGAATTTTGGCATTCGGGTCGGCGCCTCTCAACGATTCAAAAGTCTGGGCAAGGTCGGTGATGTAACCGGCGCGCAACATTGCCGCGCGGAGTTTTATGCGCATGGATTAGGCTGGGTGCCGGTCGATCCGGCGGATGTGCGCAAAGTCGTGCTCGAAGAAAAATTAGCGCTTCAAGATCCGGCGGTACAAAAAATTCGCGAGCAATTATTCGGTACCTGGGAAATGAATTGGGTGGAATTCAACCACGCGCGGGATTTTATTTTGAATCCCGTATCAGCCATTTCGCCGATTAATTTCCTCATGTACCCGCGTGCTGAAGTGAGCGGTGTGCCACGCGATGAGTTGGACGCAAAAAGTTTTGTTTATCAAATCGAATCGAAAGAAATAACAGCGTGATATTTGAAAAACCCGCAGCAACGCAAGAACCGATCCACGACCTCATCGCGCGCCGCTGGAGCGGCCGCGCGTTCGATGCATCCAGACCCGTTTCGCCACAAGCGATTATTTCGCTTTGTGAAGCGGCGCGCTGGGCGCCATCAAGCTATGGCGACGAGCCGTGGCGTTATCTCGTGTGGGACAAGCTTGCGGATCCGATGGCGTGGCAGCGCGCGTTTTCCTGTCTCGCGGAATCGAATCAAATTTGGGTGAGGCGTGCGCCATTGTTGTTGCTCTCGCTGGCGAATAAGAATTTTCGCCACGACGGCAGCGCTAATCGCTTTGCGCAGCACGATACCGGTATGGCGAGCATGGCGTTGGTGTTGGAAGCGGTCGCGCTGGGTCTGATGGCGCATCAAATGGGCGGCTTCGACAGCACAAAAATACGCACGGAATTTGAGATCCCGGAGGAGTTCAACTGCATGGCAATGATCGCCATCGGCTATCCGGCAGGCGCCGATATTCTCGATGGAAATCTTAAGGAGCGCGAACTGGCGCCACGCTCGCGGCAACCGCTTGGGGCGCATTTTTTTGCGGGGGCTTGGGGCAAAGGGATTGTGAAGTGAAGGCAGAGTATGCGAACCGCCGAGTCAGATTTTTTTGAATTGGCATTGCGAGGAGCAAAGCGTCGAAGCAATCTCGCAATGAGGCAATCGGTGATGGTGTCATATGGACGCCGACTGATGTCTAGCTTGATCCAACAATCGGCTCATCCAACTCTTTCAACATACCAAGGCGCACGGCATGCATCAACTGACTCGCTGCGTCGCCATCACTTCCGGTCGGCGAAATTGCGGGCAGGATAACGATCTCGAGGCTTCCGAACCTCGGCAGCCACGATCCTGACGGCAACACATTGCGGCTTCCGCGTATAAGCAACGGAATCACGGGCGCCTGAGCGATGCTTGCCACGCGAAATGCGCCGAGTCGAAACGGCAACAATCCCGGCTTGAGCTGAAATGTTCCCTCGGGGAAAAAAGCTAAGCGAGCACCCTGCCGCAGCAGCCCGACTAACCGGCGAGTTTGCGTGACATTTTTGTGCGCATCGAAGCGATCGACGAAGCGCATGCCGATACGCGTCAGGAAAAACCGCAGCGGTGGGAATGCGGCGATTTCGATCTTGATGGCGAAGCTGTGGGGTTGCGGTAAATATGCGAATAGCAATACGCCATCGATGTAGCTGGCGTGATTGGAAGTAAGGATATAGGTCTGGTCGCGGCGTAAATATTCCAGCCCGCAAATCTTTGGTGGCATGCCCCAGCCGATGAAGATCAGTTTCGCGAGAAACTGTGCGGCGCGATAGGCGTGGCGTTGCGCCGGCAAGAAAGTTACGCAGACAAGCGCAATCAGCGATAAAACGCAAAACACCGTTAGGGCGTAAACGCCATAAAGTTTGTGCGCGATGTTGTTCAGAAAATGGGGCACGGTTCTTCTTTCATGATTTCCGCATGCTATCGGGCAAATGCGCGCCGCACAACTGGCAATTGTTGCGCGCACAGTGTGATAACATTTCGCAACTAAATCAGCCCGCAAGCATGCGCGATAAGAGAGGAAAGCCATGGCGACCGTTACGTTGACCAAAGACAATTTCGAACAAGTGGTCACTGACAATCCATTCGTTATCATCGATTTTTGGGCCCCTTGGTGCGCGCCGTGCCGCGGATTTGCCCCAGTGTTTGAGGCGGCATCGGAACAGCATGCCGATGTGGTATTCGCCAAACTTAACACTGAAGAAGAACAAGAGTTGGGCGCGACGTTCAATATTCGTTCGATTCCCACGCTGATGATTTTCCGCGAGAAGGTCATCGTTTTTAGCCAGCCGGGCGCGTTGCCGGGTAAGCAGTTCGAGGAGCTCATCGGCAAAGCGCGCGAACTGGATATGGCGCAAGTTCATCAAGAGATCGCCGAGCAAAAAAACGCCGCGCCCAATACTTGAAGTTCTCTCAGGCGCTCGAATCCGGCCACCTCATCAGGCGCTACAAGCGCTTTCTCGCCGACGTTGAACTCGACAGCGGCGCAATGGTCACGGCCGCCTGCCCCAACACCGGCTCGATGCTCGGTTGCAACGTGCCCGGAAGCCGCGTGTGGCTTAGTTCTTCGGACAGTCCCACACGCAAATACCGGCACACTTGGGAGTTAGTCGAAGCCCCGTCCGGCGTGATCGTCGGCATTAATACGGGTTATCCCAATCGCCTCGTGGTCGAGGCCATCGAAGCCAAGGTTATCAAAGAATTGTCTGGCTACCGCGAGATCACGACGGAAGTTCGCTATGGCAACGAGAATAGCCGCATCGATATTTTGCTGGACGGTCACGAAAAAAAACCGCCGTGCTATGTCGAAGTGAAAAACGTCACCGCCGCGGTCGACAATGGCATCGCTTTATTTCCCGATGCGGTGAGCGAGCGCGGCAGCAAACATCTGCGCGAGTTGATCGCCATGGTGGCCGAGGGATTTCGTAGCGTGTTGGTGTTTTGCGTGCAGCGTGGCGATGTTCATGAAGTACGCCCCGCCGATGCCATCGATGCGGTCTACGGAAAAACCTTGCGCCTGGCCTTGGCAAGTGGTGTCGAGGTGATCGCCTATCGCGCGCGTATGTCGCCGCAGGAAATCGCGCTAGAGCTAAAAATTCCCATCGTCTGTCCTGAGTTAAAATAGCGCCAGTTCTCAAGTTGCATTCGTTCTGACGGGTTGCTCTGCAAGGCAATGTACATGCGGGTTGCGACGTATGCATTGCTGGGAGCCAACATCCACGCGGGTTCTGGCGTGGCAGATAAATTAATCAAGATTCTTTCATGACTTCTCCGCTTTTGCTAGGTTGTATCGGCGACGACTTTACCGGTTCCACGGATCTCGCCAACACCCTGGTGCGTAATGGCATGCGCACGGTGCAATTGCTCGGCGTGCCGGACGATAATGCGCAGGTTCCCGATGCCGATGCGATTGTTATCGCATTGAAATCGCGCACCGCGCCGGTGCAAGACGCCATCGCCGAATCTCTCGCCGCGCGCCGCTGGCTGCAACGCCGCGGCGCGAAGCAACTGTTCTTCAAGTATTGCTCGACCTTCGACTCCACCGACCAGGGCAACATCGGCCCCGTCGCGGACGCATTGCTTGAGGGCGTTGGAAATTTCAGCGTTGCCTGTCCGGCCTTCCCGGAAAATAAGCGCACGATTTACAAAGGCCACTTATTCGTCGGCGATGTGCTGTTGTCCGATTCGCCGATGCGCCACCATCCGCTTACGCCGATGACCGATGCGAGCCTGGTGCGTGTACTCGGCCGGCAAACATCCGGCAAGGTAGGATTGGTTGAACTCAATACGGTGAAGCAGGGCGTTAGCGCAATTCGCGCCGCAATGGAGAAACTGATTCAGGACGGCTACCGCTATGCGATTCTCGATGCGACCGAAGACGCCCATCTCTTCAACCTCGGCGAGGCTTGCCAAAACTTAGCGCTTATCACCGGCGGCTCGGGCATGGCGCTGGGCTTGCCGGAAAATTTTCGACGCGCTGGATTGCTCGCCGCCAACGCCAAGGCCGATACGCTTCCCGAAGTCGGCGGCCTGGCTGCTGTGATTGCCGGCAGTTGCTCGGTTGCAACCTTAGGGCAAATCGCCTTCATGCAGCGTTCTCATCCATCCTTCAAATTGGATCCGTTGAAACTTGCCGCTGGTGAAGACCAAGTGTCCGCGGCGCTCGATTTGGCGAAAGCCAAACTCACGCAAGGCCCGATACTAATTTATGCCAGCGCCTCACCCGAAGATGTAAAGCTAGCGCAACTCGCCCTCGGCAAAGAACGTGCGAGCGAAGTGATCGAAACCGCGCAAGGAAAAATCGCGCGGGGCTTAGTCGCTTTAGGCGTGCGCAAATTCGTCATCGCCGGCGGCGAAACGTCCGGCGCGGTGGTTAGCGCATTAAAAGTGAAAGCCCTACAGATCGGCCCACAAATCGATCCCGGCGTGCCGTGGACCATGAGCATGGGCGAAACCAAAATCGCGCTGGCACTTAAATCCGGCAATTTCGGCAGTGAAGATTTTTTCGTCAAGGCGCTGAAATGTATCAATTGATTTCCCTCGCCCCTATGGGGAGAGGGTGCCGAAGGCGGGTGAGGGGCGAGCGTTGATCATGGCAATAAGCGAATCAAACTTGCGCGAACAAATCTCCCAACTAGCAAAATCCCTGTTCGATCGCGGTTACACCCACGGCAGCACCGGTAACATCAGCGCCAAGCTAGACGACGGTTGGCTCCTGACGCCAACTAACTCATGCCTCGGAAGGCTAGATCCGGCGCGGCTTTCGAAGATGTCGTGGGATGGAAAATTGCTCGCCGGTGATGCGCCGTCGAAGGAATCGTTCTTGCATTTGGCGATGTACGAGGAGCGAAAATCCTTTGGCGCCGTGGTGCATTTGCATGGCAGTCATTCCGTCGGCGTGTCGTTGCTGGAGGGAATCGATGGCAATGATTGTTTGCCGCCGTTGACGGCCTATTACATCATGCGCATTGGGCGTTTACCGCTGCTGCCGTACTACAAGCCAGGCGATATGGCGCTCGCCGGCGCGGTGCGCGAAGTGGCGAAAAAACATCACGCGGTGCTGTTGGCGAATCATGGTCCCGTCATCGCGGGTACGTCGCTGATCGCCGCGGTGGACGCAGCGGAAGAGTTGGAAGAAACGGCGAAGATTTTTTTGCAACTGCGCCATGAAAAACTGCGCATGCTGTCGGCCGCGCAAGTAGACGAACTTCGCTGCGCTTTTCCGCCGCCGCCGTGAGCTTGTTTGATGTCGACCATTGCGTACAATCGATTAAACGAAATCTGAACGAGGAGTGGAAATAATGACTGCAGGAAAAGTATTCATCAACAATCGTTGGGAAGCGCCCGCAACGGGCGAGACGATACCCGTCGTCGATCCAAGCAGCGGCGAAGTGTTCACGCAAATCGCGCGCGGCACGGCGCCCGATGTCGATCGCGCCATCGCCGCTGCACGCGCCGCATTCGAGGGCCCGTGGGGTAAGATGCCGGCCTTCGAGCGCGGCCGCTTGCTGCAGAAGTTCAGCCAGAAAATATTGGATCACCACGAGGAGTTGACGCAAATCGAAGCCCGCGATACCGGCAAGCCGCTCAAGCAAGCGCGCGCCGACATCACGGCCTGCGCGCGTTATTTCGAGTATTACGCGGGGGCTTGCGACAAACTGCACGGCACAACGATTCCATTTTTGGATGGGTTTACGGTCATGACCTTGCGTGAGCCGTTCGGCGTGACGGGCCATGTGTTGCCGTGGAATTATCCGGCGCAGATGTTTGGCCGTTCCCTCGGTGGTGCGCTGGCGGCGGGCAATGCGACGGTATTGAAGCCGGCGGAAGATGCCTGTTTGTCCCACTTGCGATTGGTGGAATTGATGGCCGAGGTCGGCTTTCCGCCCGGCACGGTCAACATCGTGCCAGGATTCGGCTACGAAGCGGGTTCGGCACTCACTTCACATACCGGCATCGATCACATGTCGTTTACCGGCTCGACGGCGACCGGTTCGTTAGTCGCACAAGCAGCGGCGAAAAATCACATCGGCTGCATCATGGAACTCGGCGGCAAGTCGCCGCAAATCGTGTTCGCCGATGCCGATCTCGATCAGGCCTTACCGGTTTTGGCGAATGGCATTATTCAAAACGCGGGACAAACGTGTTCCGCCGGCAGCCGCTTGCTGGTCGAAGCGAGTCGCTATGACGAGGTGGTCGAAAAATTGGGCGCGCGCATGAATGCACTGCGCGTCGGTGGATCGCAGCAGGATCTGGATTGCGGGCCGATCATTCGTAAAAGCCAAATGGATCGCGTGCGCAGTTTCTTGAAAATCGCCGCGGACGATGGCTTGAAATTCGCCGGTAAGGGCAGTGTTTCCGCGGAAGCACCG
>JBKJHT010000121.1:0-80260 GCA_046598945.1 Burkholderiales bacterium
TCGGGATGCCAATGGGGACGACTCATCGTGCCCGGCGAAAATTTCGCGCGAATCGTGTACGGCCCCGCAACGCGCGGGTTGCCCGCCACCACTACGAACTTCACCCCGGGCAAACCGGGATAATCTTGCCATTGCATTTCGTCGAATTGTTGAATCGTAATCGTGTCGGATGCGGCGTTTGCGTTAACGATCATACACGCGGCGATACAGGCGCCGACTAGGGAAGTATTCCATTTTTTCATGTCGATTTTCTCACGAGAAGTTGTACCGCGCTATTTTAGCGTAGGCCCTGTGATTCGACCATCACCGCCATCGGCGTCACCGATGTGGACAGGCGAAACCCCGGCGAGCTTTCGATCGCACGCACAAATGCCTCAAGGGTTTGCCAATCAGTCGATAGGGTGTTGAGCGGCTCGATCCGCCCATACCGGCTCGGCTCGAATATCAGGGTAATTCCGGCCAGCCATTCGGTTCGTGTCTCGTCCGAAGCGGTGACGCGCCGCAGCAACCCAAATTTGAACCCCGTCACACAGCCCTCCGACCAGCCGCCATAACGAAACAGCAGCGTGTCAGCCGCCATACCTTGAATGGGAACCAGGCGAAACCAATCCACCATCAACTTGATCATGGCATCGGCGGTGAGGCGTTCGACATCGACGCCGCGTTGATTGAAAAATGCTTGAAGTGAGGAGGATAGGGTGAAGTGGCTCATTGCGCTGACACAGAAAATTTGCGTCTAGGCAATTCTACCCTGGTTTGTGCTTAGGCTGAGCGAATCAAATAATGCCTAGCTGCGAGCAACAATAAAGTGTTGGTTTCGTTGTTCCAGCCATGATCTAAGGCGCACGGCATCATCGATGCGGCCGCCTTTCCCCCATGAATCGAGAATGACCATAACCAGTGGGCGTCCGGCCACGGCTGCCTGTAACACTAAGCATTGGCCGGACGCGGAGATGAAGCCTGTTTTCGATAGGCCGATAGCCCAGTCGCCGCTGCGTGTCAGCCGGTTGGTATTATGAAATAGCGTCGTCCGCGCACGGCGCAGCGACACCGCGTATTCAGGCGTGGTCGAATACGCCCGAATCACGTCAAAATTGTATGCGTGCTGAACCAGCGCCACCAGATCGCGCGCCGTAGACTCGTTTGCTGGGTGCAGACCGCTCGGATCGGCAAAACGAGTGGAGCGCAGGCCCAGTGCATTGGCGGTTTCATTCATGCGTTGCACAAAGCGTGGCAGTCCCCCGGGGAACGACCGCGCCAGTGCGGCTGCGGCACGATTCTCGGACGCCATCAACATCAGACGCAGTAACTCACCGCGACTTAACTTCGCACCGACCTTCAATCGGGAGTGGGTGGGCCTGGACGCCACCGCGTCCGCGGTGGTGACCTGCAGCATTTGATCTAAAGATTGCGCGGCGTTAAGCACCACCATCGCCGTCATCAATTTTGTGATTGACGCGATTGGCTGGGAATAGTCCGCATTTTTTTCAAAAAGCACCGCGCCGGAAGTCTGGTCTATGACCAGAACCGACGATGCCAGCACGGCCGGATCGGCTGCGACGTCCGCCGGTGTGACGTTGCCGTGCGCCGGCACGGCGTTTGAGTGTTCATCACTAGTCGGATAGGCAATGGCAACATTATCGTCATACCGGCTAGACTGCGCCTGGCAGAGGGTGGCCAAAACGAAAAATGCACAAGAAAATAGGGTTCGTAACAAAATCATCTTTAATTTCCTCGAGCGGGCTGGATAGTTCGACAAGTTGTAAAAGCAATAACCGTACCGGACTTTCTCGAGGGTAATGGGGCGATGCGCAAGCGCCCTGGCGCATCGATAATTTTTTCTAAATTTTTTAAGTAAATGATTAATAGGTGTTTTATACGCAGTTCGCGGAGCCCTCGAACGCCAACACCGCCGTGCAATCATTCAGATGATTTTATTGCTGCGACAACGGCGGGTGACGTGCAGTGTCACGCTTTGACCCGCAGCGGCGTAAGTGGTTGATTTTTCTATTTTGACGCGCGCGGTTTTTCTGCGCTAGCGACTCCCCTGAAATCAATTTTAAGTTCTTGATTTGTTGTGCTAGAATGCGCAACTTTCGTGCATACAATTGTGTGCAAGAGAGGCCAGCATCGCGTCGATGCCGGCCTGCAAAGAGTCCTAAGTCCCCATCGTCTAGAGGCCTAGGACATCGCCCTTTCACGGCGGTAACGGGGGTTCGAATCCCCCTGGGGACGCCAATATAATATATTGATTTACACTGGTTTCATCGAAACTAACGGCTAACGCACGTTCGTGTATGGTCGCTATTCGTCAAGACTTTTGCGACGGTCTTTGATTAATTCCTAACGAATAATTCGCTGGATTCTTAGCAGTCCATCGGCATAGGTACAATCACGGTTGAAGCGCGGTCGTCATCGCGCGGCGTTGAAGCCAAGAAGGAGTCGACATGTTAATTGGCACTTATCACTTTCCCACCGACTACGGCATCGACGTCGGAGAGTTGGCGCGCGAGCTCGAGGCGCGCAATTTCGAATCACTATTCGTTTGCGAGCACACCCACATTCCCGCCAGCCGTCGCACACCATTTCCGAGCGGCGGCGAATTGCCCAAGCGTTATTCGCACACGCACGATCCGTTCGTTGCCCTGTCGTTCGCCGCCGCCACCACGCGTCGGCTGAAACTCGGCACCGGCGTCGCCTTGCTGCCGCAACGGGATCCGATCATTACCGCCAAGTCGGCGGCGAGTCTGGATTACCTTTCAAACGGTCGCTTCATATTTGCCGTGGGTGGCGGTTGGAACGTCGAGGAGATGGAGAACCATGGCGCACACTATGAAACCCGATTCAAATTGCTGCGCGAACGCATCCTCGCGATAAAAGCATTGTGGACCGAGGAGGAGGCGCAATTCCATGGCGAGTTCGTTAACTTCGATCCCGTTTGGCTTTACCCCAAGCCGAAGCAGAAGCCGCATCCGCCGATCTTGCTTGGCGGCGAGACGGATCATACGCTTAAGCGCGTTGTGGAGTTTGGCGATGGCTGGTTCCCGCGTCCGCGCGGCGATTGGGAGCCCAAGAGCGCCGTGGCGCGGTTACGCAAAGCGGCTGCTGCTGCCGGGCGCGATTACGCGAGTTTGTCGATCACGGTATTTGGTGCGCCTGCCGATGCAGCGGTTCTGGCAACGTATCGAGAAGCCGGCATCGATCGCGTGCTGCTCGAAGCGCCGGATGCAACCCGGGATGACGTGTTGCGCAGGCTTGACACTTATGCGCCCCTCCTAACCGCCTAATGCGATCGATCTGTTAGCACGGCCACTAAGCGCGGAGTTTAGCTCGTGGCATGGCATGTGCTGCGAGGCAATGGCCCAAGGCCACCCAATATTCATGCGCCTCTACAGGCATCTATTGAAGTACATTCGCTTCAGACTGAATTTATCATGTGCTACGGCGCACGATTAGATTTCGCTCGCGTAGCGTTGGCTCGAGGCCGTTGGCGTGTTGGTTAATTCGATGAGGCGCGCCAGGTTTGGCGCGGGGACGGCCGGGCTGAACAAGAAGCCTTGAATTTGATCGCAGCCGGTCGACCGCAAAAACTGTGCTTGAGCGCTAGTTTCGACGCCTTCGGCAATGGTCGTCAGGTTCAGGCTGCGCGCCATGGCGATAATGGCGCGTACCACGGCCGCTTTTTCTTGGTTTTGCGGAAGGTCGGAAACGAAAGATCGATCGATTTTGAGATGGTCGATTGGGAATCGCGTCAGAAAACTCAGCGAAGAATAGCCGATGCCAAAATCGTCCATCGTCAGGCGGATGCCGAGCGTCTTCAGGCGTTGCATGTGTTTGATCGCGGCCTCTTCGCTGTGCATGACCGCACCCTCGGTGATTTCCAGTTCCAAATTACCCGGCGCAACGCCGGTCTTTTCCAGTGTGGCGGCAATGTGTTCGACCAGATCATCGCGCCGAAATTGCACGGGGGAAAGATTCACGGCGATGCTGGCTAATTCGATCCCGGACTTGCGCCATTGACTAAATTGCAGGCAGGCTTGCTCGATCACGATGCCGCCCAAATCCATGATCATGCCGGTCTCTTCGGCGAGGGCGATGAACTCGCCTGGATACACCAGGCCGCGCCGCGGATGCTGCCAACGCACCAGCGCCTCCACCGAGACAATTTGATTGCTAATCATGTCCAGTTTCGGCTGGAAATGGAGCACGAATTCGTTGCGGTCGATTGCTTGCCGAAGTTCGGTTTCCAGCGCCAATTTCGCCAACGAGGAAGCGTTCATCTCGTTGGAATAATACTGATAGCGGCCGCGTCCTAATGACTTGGCGTGAAACATGGCGGTATCGGCGTTCTTGAGCAAAGTGTCCAAGTCCGTACCGTCGTCGGGAAACAGGGCGATGCCGATGCTGACACTGGAGAATACTTCCTGGCCGTCAATGGTAACGGGTGTTTTGATCGTGTTCAGGATGCGCTGGGCGACTTTGGCGAGATTCAACGTGTTGCGAAAATCATTGAACATAATCGTGAACTCATCGCCGCCGAGGCGAGCGATTAGATCTTCCTCGCGCTCGGTGTTAAGGCTGGCAACCACGTCGCTACGGCGCACCAGAGATTTCAGGCGCGTGGCGGTCTCGAGTAAGAATGCGTCCCCGACCGCATGTCCCAAGGTATCGTTAATGCGTTTGAAGCGATCTAAATCCAGGAATAGGATCGCGACCTGCGCCCCTTTTCGGCTCGCCAGAGCCAGCGCGTTGGTGAGCCGTTCCTGAAACATTCGACGATTGGGTAGCCCGGTTAGGCTATCGTAAAACGCCAGCCGGCGGATATGCTCTTCCGTTTGTTTTTCCGTGGTGATGTCGCGAATCGTTCCGACAATGCGGCGCACCCGATCGTCCTTCCTCAGGAAAATTTCCGCCTGTTGTTGCGCAATGCGAATATCGCCGTTGGGCCGTCGAATTTGGTGCTCGAGGAAAAACGACCCCCCGTGCCGCACCAATTGTCGAATTCCGTTTTCTATCCGAGCATAGTCTTCGGTCGGAATCGCCGCCGCGATCTGCGGCGATGTTAAATCAGTGCCCGGTTCGATACCCAATATGCGACAGGCTTCGTCCGAGCCGTGGATGATATCGCTATCGATATCCCATTCCCAATTACCTAAGTGGGCGATGCGTTGGGCATGTTCGAGCCGCGCTTGACTGGTGCGCAATGCGCTGAACGTCTCGCTCGCACGCAATACCTGTTGCACACGCTGAACCAGAATGTGCCAATTGATCGGCTTGATAATGAAATCGGTCGCACCTGCCTCGTAAGCGCTGCTGATCGACTGTACGTCGTCCAAGCCGGTGAGCATGATCACCGGAATGCGCTGGGTGTCGTCGTCCTTGCGCAGTTCACGGCAGACCGCAAAACCATCTAAATTCGGCATGGTGACATCAAGCAGCACCAAATCCGGTTTACGTTGCTTGATGCTGTCAAGCGCCTGTAGCCCATCTTCGACTTCGGCGACTTCGAAGCCCGATGCCATCATGGCCTGCCGCGATAGCAGACGCATCATCTGATCGTCGTCAACAATCAGGACGTAGTACGGTGCTGTCACTGTGGTTTTGATTTTAGTTCTGCCAAAAGACTTTTTTGCACGGCTGCGTAATTTTGCGTAAGTGCCGTCAGCATTGTTTCGCTATCGACGAAGGAGCCCTCCCGCCCTATGATTTCCAACTTCTTACACAATTCGGCGAAGCCGCGCGCGCCGAGATTGGCACTGCTCGACTTTAACGTATGCGCGGCGACTTTCAACGTGCCGACGTCGTGGTCGGCGATCGCGATGCGCATTTGTTCCATATATTTTGGTGCGGTCTCCAGATACAAATTGATAATTTTTT
Source organism: Burkholderiales bacterium (assembly GCA_046598945.1). GTDB lineage: Bacteria > Pseudomonadota > Gammaproteobacteria > Burkholderiales > JALYOK01 > JALYOK01. The sequence goes on from JBKJHT010000121.1 coordinate 5,878, forward strand.
CCAGTAAACCCGCGTTCTCCCCCATGTTTTCGAGCTCGCGTAGGCTGTCTAAAATCACCGGATCCAGGACGACATTTGACGCCTCGGCGGCCGGTCCGGCTGCTAGTGAAGGCGCCGGGGCTTTTTGCATTGGTCGCCAGCGCTGCAAGACCTCCGCCAGTTCGTCGCGGCGGAACGGTTTGCGCAGATAGTCGTCCATGCCCGCGGCAAGGCATTTTTCTCGATCGCCTTCCATCGCGTTGGCGGTCAAGGCAATAATCGGAATGTGTGGAATCATGCCACTGCTGTTGGCTTTGATGGCCTCCCGTTGCCGTATCGCTTGCGTGGCGGCATAGCCATCCATATTCGGCATGTAACAATCCATTAAGATGAGATCGAACGCGCCATCCTGCCACTTGGCAAGGGCTTGTACGCCATCTTCTGCCACGTTACACAGACAACCCAGGGTCGCGAGCATACTGGTCGCGACGTTTCGATTGATCGGATTATCCTCGACCAAGAGAATTTTCACGCCGGACAATTTCTGCCGGTTCGCGTCTAGCGGAATTGAGTGCGGTATGACACGATTAACTGCCTGGTTCGAGTTCATCACTCGCAATAAGCAATCGTAAAGCCGCGATTGATTGATCGGTTTGGTGAGCCAGGCGCGGATGTAATTTTTAGTGAGCGTGTGTACCGGCAGGTCGATGCCGATGGAACTAAGCATCACCAGCGGTAACTGCAGCGAATCAATGCGGCCTATGCGCTCGGCGAGTTCCAACCCATCCATTCCCGGCATATGCATATCCAACACCGCGAAATCATAATTGACCGGCGCGATTCGCGCCGTCAGCACGGCCAGCGCTTCTTCGCCGCTCTGGACGCAATGCGCTGTCACACCCCAGCCACTGAGCTGATAGGTCAAAATCTCGCGGTTGGTCGCGTTATCATCGACCACCAGCGCGCGCAGACCCGCGAGCGAGGGGCTGGCACTTGACTGCGGGCGAATCGGACTGCCGATATCGATGGCGACGGTAAATTTAAACGTCGAGCCTTTCCCCAGGGCGCTGGTGAGTTCCATGCGGCCATTCATCATTTCGACCAGTTGTTTGGCGATGGCAAGGCCTAAACCGGTTCCGCCGTATTTGCGGGTAGTCGAACCGTCGGCCTGGGCGAAGGAATCGAAAATCTTTTCGTGCATGCTCGGATCAATGCCGATGCCGGTATCCTTGATTTCAAAGCGCAGCACCTGGCGCTTTTCCGTTTTACTCGCCACTGCCACGTGGACGTAGATTTCGCCCTTATCGGTGAATTTCACGGCGTTGCGGATCAAGTTCGTCAATATCTGGCGGATGCGAGTCGGATCTCCGATGCAGATGGTATCGATGCCGTTTTCAATCAGGCAAGCCAGCTCTAGGCCTTTGCCATGGGCGCGCATCGCAAGAATTTCCAGCACTTCATTAATCAGCTCGTTCAAGTCAAAATCGACGCGCTCCAGCTCAAGCCGTCCGGCTTCGATTTTGGAGAAATCCAGAATGTCGTTGATTACGCCCAGCAGCGATAGGGCGGAACGGTGCAGTGTTTCAGTGAAATGAAATTGCTTGGAATCCAGCGGCGTGTCCATGAGTAACTCCGACATGCCCAACACGCCGTTCATGGGTGTGCGGATCTCATGGCTCATGTTCGCTAGGAATTGTGATTTCGCCACGCTCGCCGCCTCGGCTTGCTCTTGCGCACGCTTACGCTCCCCTACTTCGTGGGACAACGCCGTATTCGCCACGCCGGCGTCTTGGTTCACTTGCGCCAGTGCTTTAACCAAATCGTCGTTCTGAAAGCCCAGGGTCAGGCTTTTCTCGATCACGGCCGAGCTACGCTTGGCAACCACCAACATCATAGCGATGAACAAAAACGCTGCGATTCCGATATACAGATGGGCGAGGTCGCCGCGGAACAACATAAAGACGGCGAACGGCAATACGAAGGGCAATAGGAACAGCGGGTAAGCCAAGCGCAGTGCCGTGAGCGATCCTAATGCGCCAGCCGCTGTACCTGAGATGAGGAATGCTACGGCGAATTGGTTTGATGGGTTGTTGTCGGGGAGAAGAACGGTGCCGAACAAACCCCAGGATATGCCGGCGGACGCGACGGCCATGTAGAAGCGTTTCGCCCAGAGCGCCGCAGCCTCGACCGAAGGCGCGGCTTTTTCATATGCCCGTAACAGGCCCAGCCGGATGACCGAAATCAACACGGTGAGCGTGTACCAGCCCAACAATAAACGGGTTGACACCAGACCGTATACCACCACCACGCCAAGTGTTGCTACGAGCAACGAGGTCGTCAAGCTGACTGCGGTTTGCCGATAGGTCAGGGCGACTTGTTCCGCAAACACCTTGGCGGTCAGGGCAGGCGAGGGCGGCATGGGAGACGAATTATTCCGTTTTTTTAACGCTCATGATTGGGTATTTTGGCCTGCGTTAGCATCTTGTCGTGCAATGCATAGTGCCTCCAGGCGAATAACGCGCATCGCATGATCTACGGCATTCGAATCGCTATCTAATATTCCCCATGAAGCGCGATTCATGTCCAAGCACCGGAATTGTACAGGTTGCGGAATTTATATGCCATATCAATGGGATAACAATAAACACGCTAGCCGAGTGCATCGCTAATTTGATATGCTGTCGGGGAACGTCCCGAGTAATTTTAAACATCTGTTACAGATGAGGGTAAATCGAGAACTAATTTGTTAAACCTGACTCGCGTAGCGCGGTAATCCGATTGCCGTGGCGCTAACCCCTTCCTTTCACCCAGCGGTAGCCGCGTGGTTCGATGCTACATTTGTGTCGCCCACTGCGGCGCAAATGAAGGCGTGGCCGGCTATTGCGGCGGGGCAACATGTTCTTGTTGCGGCGCCGACCGGTTCCGGCAAGACCCTGGCGGCATTTCTTGCGGCCATTGATGCCTTGGTGCGTCAAGGCGTGGCGGGAAAACTCAGTGACGAAATACAACTGGTCTACGTGTCGCCGTTAAAGGCATTGTCCAACGACATCGAGAAAAATCTCGTCGCACCGCTTGCCGGAATTCGCGCTCAACTCAAGCGTTTGAATTATCCCGATGTCGACATTCGCACCTGGGTGCGCAGCGGTGATACGCCTCAGGCGGAGCGGGAAAAAATGAAACGCCGTCCGCCGCATATTCTGGTGACGACGCCGGAATCGCTTTATATCCTGGCGACGAGCGCCTCGGGACGCAAAATGCTGTCGACCACCCGCGCGGTGATCGTGGACGAGATCCATGCGTTGGCGCCGAATAAACGCGGCGCCCATCTCACACTAACATTGGAGCGACTGGAAGCGCTAACCGGCCGCAGACTCACCCGCATCGGCCTGTCCGCGACACAACGGCCGACCGAGTTGGTGGCGAAATTTCTAGTGGGCGATGCGGTGCGCCCCGGCAATGATCTGTTCGACCAGGCAAACGAAGCCGCCTGCACCATCGTCGATGTCGGCCATGTGCGCGAGCGCGATCTTGCCCTTGAACTGCCGCATTCGCCGCTATCGGCGGTGATGTCGAACGACATATGGCAAGAAGTCTACGGCCGACTTACCGAGTTAATTTTGTTGCACAAGACGACATTGATTTTCGTCAACACGCGGCGCATGGCGGAGCGCGTTGCGCGTTATCTTTCCGAACGCCTTGGCAAACAGGCCGTCACCGCCCATCACGGCAGCATGGCAAAAGAGCAGCGTTTGCGCGCTGAGCAGCGCTTGAAATCCGGCGAGTTGCAAGCCTTGGTCGCGACGTCATCATTGGAGTTGGGAATCGATATAGGCGACGTAAATTTAGTTTGCCAACTCGGTTCGCCGCACGCGATTGCCGCGTTTTTGCAACGCGTTGGCCGTTCCGGACACGCCGTCGGCGCATTGCCGAAGGGCCGCTTGTTTCCGACCTCGCGTGATGACTTAGTGGAATGCGCCGCATTGCTCGACGCGATCCAGCGCGGCGAACTCGATCAACTCGTGATTCGCGACAAACCCCTCGATGTGCTGGCGCAACAAATTGCCGCCGAAGTGGCGTTGCAGAATTGGCGCGAGGACGATCTGTTTGCACTGATTCGCCGCGCCTATCCGTTCCGCAACGTCACGCGTGAGGAATTTTTGGAAATCGTGCGCATGCTCGCCGAGGGATACACCACGCGCCGCGGCCGTGGCAATGTCTACATCCATCGCGACGCCGTAAACAATGTGTTGCATGGCCGTCGCGGCGCGGCGCTGACGGCGGTGACCTCCGGCGGCACGATTCCCGATACCGCCGACTACAACGTCGTGCTCGAGCCGGAGGCGATTCAAGTCGGCACCGTCAACGAAGATTTCGCCATCGAAAGCATGGCGGGCGATGTGTTTCAACTCGGCAATCAGTCCTACCAAATCATGCGTGTCGAGCGCGGCACGGTGCGGGTTGAAGACGCCCACGGCGCGCCGCCGAGTATTCCGTTTTGGCTGGGTGAAGGCCCGGCCCGCAGCGACGCGCTGACGCAAAGCGTGTCGCGTTTGCGCGCCGAACTTGCGCAGGAGTTCCGCGAACATCGCCAGGAGCAAGCACTGGTGCGGCTCTCCAGCCTGGTCGGAAGCGATGCGGCGAAGCAATTGATCGACTATCTATTCGCCGCACATCAAGCGCTCGGTTGTTTGCCGACACAAGATACGATCGTGTTCGAGCGCTTCTTCGACGAATCCGGCGGCATGCAACTGGTCATCCATTCGCCTTACGGCAGCCGCATCAACCGCGCCTGGGGTTTGAGTTTACGCAAACGTTTTTGCCGCCAGTTTAATTTTGAGTTGCAAGCGGCTGCGACAGAAGATGCCATCGTCCTATCGCTCTCCACCAGTCACAGTTTTCCGCTGGAAGAAGTGAAGCGCTATCTGCATTCCAATAGCGTGCGCGATGTTTTGGTGCAAGCATTGTTGGCCGCGCCGATGTTTGCCTCGCGCTGGCGTTGGAACGCGACCATCGCGTTGGCGTTGCCACGTTTTCGCGGCGGGAAAAAAACGCCGCCGCAGTTGCAACGCATGGCGGCGGAAGACTTGATTGCGGCGGTGTTCCCCGATCAAATCGCTTGCGCGGAAAACCTCGTCGGCGAACGCGCAATTCCCGATCATCCCTTGGTCAAGCAGACCATCGATGACTGTTTGCATGAAGCGATGGACATCGACGGTTTTGAAGCGCTGCTGCGCAAAATCGAATCGGGCGAAATCAGCGTTATCGCGCGCGACACGACCGAGCCATCGCCGCTTGCGCAGGAAATTCTGACCGCCAAACCTTACACGTTTCTTGACGATGCGCCGCTGGAAGAGCGGCGTACTCAAGCGGTGTCGTCGCGCCGTTGGATCGATCCTGAGCAAGCATCGGATTTGGGGCAGCTTGATGCAGAGGCTATCGCAAGACTTAAATCTGAGATTTGGCCCGATCCGACCACCGTCGATGAGTTGCACGATGCGTTGATGAATTTGGGTTTCCTCACCGACGCCGAAGCGAATGCGAATCCGCAATGGCAACCGTGGTTGCAACAACTCAGTTCCGCGCGGCGCGCCGGTCGGCTTATGCAGCCAGGCCAAGAGTCCCATGGCCTTATGGCTGGGCCAGCCGCCGGATTCTGGCTTGCAGCCGAGCGTGTGTTGGAGATGCGCGCGCTATTTACCGCCGCAAGCGTCGAGCCGAATATCGTGACGCCGGCAGAATTTCAGAAACAATGGTCACGAGAAAGTGCGCTGATTGAAATTTTGCGTGGCCGCCTCGCGGCGCTCGGTCCGGTGACGGCGGCCACGTTGGCGCAGCCATTGAATGCAGAATCGAATGAGATCGATATCGCGCTCATGGCGTTGGAGCGCGAAGGGGTGGTGTTGCGTGGCCGCTTTACGCCAACGGCGACGCAAGAAGAATGGTGCGAGCGGCGCTTGCTGGCGCGCATTCATCGCTACACTTTAAAGCGTTTACGGCAGGAAATCGCGCCGGTGAGCGTGAAAGATTTTTTGCGTTTCCTACTGCGCTGGCAGCGTGTGACGACGGATACGCAAATCGAGGGCGCCGATGCCGTAAGCGCAGTGATTTCTCAGTTGGAAGGTTTTGAAGCGGCCGCGGGATCGTGGGAAACCGATCTGCTGTCGGCGCGGGTAAAACATTACGATCCCGCATGGTTAGATGAATTAAGCTTGAGCGGACGAGTCGCTTGGATGCGCTTATCGATTCCGAAAGGCGAAGGCCAAATTCGCGCGCCGGTTCGGGCAACACCGGTCGCGATACTTGGTCGGCGCAACGTGCCGTCGTGGGTGATGTGGCACGGAAATGTTGCAGAAAACGGATTGTCTTCCGATGCGCAACGCGTCGCCGAAAGTTTATCCGAACACGGCGCATCGTTCTTCGATGAGATCGTTTCCGCTACCGGGCTATTACGCACTCAGACCGAAGCGGCGCTGGGTGAATTGGTTGCCTCGGGCCGAGTCAATGCCGATAGCTTCGGCGGATTGCGCGCGCTCATCATGCCGACGCATAAGCGCAAACCGTTTGGGTCCACCGGCCGCAAACGCCGCAGCGCGATTTTCGGCATCGAAGATGCGGGGCGCTGGTCCTTGCTGCGACGCGGTTTATCCGCGCCGGACGGCGATGCACACGCTGCGGCAATCGAACATGTCACGAGGACATTGCTCAAGCGCTACGGCGTGGTGTTTTGGCGACTGCTTTTGCGCGAGGCCGGCAGCCTACCGCCGTGGCGTGAGTTGCTGCGATGCTTGCGCCGCTTGGAAGCGCGTGGTGAAGTTCGCGGCGGCCGTTTCGTCGCCGGCATGAGCGGTGAGCAGTTTGCATTGCCGGAAGCATTGGACAGTCTGCGCGAGGTTCGGCGCAACGCCGACAAGGTCGATTGGGCCGCGGTGAGCGGCGCCGATCCGCTAAACCTGGTTGGCATTATCACACCGGGCGACAAGCTCGCGGCGATCAGCAATAACCGATTGCTTTATCGTCAAGGCGTGCCGGTCGCGATCATGGCGCAAGGTGAGATTCAGTTTTTGGAAGACCTAGAGAAAGCGGAAATGCAGCACGCGCGCGACGTGTTGTTGCGGCGTGCGGTGTTTGTGGAGGCGCTTGACTTAGGGGTACGACCGATTTTTTCGGAGTGAATCGTTTCAGCCGTCATTGCGAGGAGTGAAACGACGCAGCAATCTCGTTTTTCTTCGCCAAAAAATTCGAGATTGCTGCGTCGCAAAAAGCGCTCCTCGCAATGACGAATCTGCGGGGTAGGATGGATCAAGCGCCGCTGATCCACCGGGCCAATCAATAGTCACTGTTTCTTGCGAGCTGCATGATCGACTACGTTTCCGATTGTCATTCCCGCGAAGGCGGGAATCCATGGCGTCGTAGCAAACCAACAGCCAAATGGATTTCCGCCTTTGCGGGAATGAAGGATTGGTTATTTTTTTAGTTCGGGCTCGCTAGCCGTATCGTAATAAACATAACTAGTGCGCTCGACTTCCACTGCGCGTTGTTGTTTCAATTCTTTCAGATCCAAGGTTTTATCCCACCACATCGCTCGTGCTTTTTTCTGATCCTCTTTGATCTCGGGTTTTTTCTCCAGCAAGTCGCGAATGAATTTTGTGGTGTCGGATTCGTATTTGTCGATTTTCATGTGAACTTTTCCGCGTAACTCGGTAGCGTCATTGTAACGTAGGAAAAAAATTGGCTTGCGGTTTTATTTACTGCATGGCTGCGAGGCAATAGCTCGAGGCCACCCCGCACCGGTGCGGCTCTCCAAGCATGCCATGCCGCGAGCAAAGAACGGCGCAGCCCGTGGCAAGGCATATTAGAATTGGACTTTCTAACCTTTCCATTCGGATTTTTCAATGACCGAACTACGCCACGATTTTGCCTATCTATCGCAAGTTCGCATGCACTACGTAACGGCAGGCGAGGGCGAGCCGTTGGTATTGCTGCACGGCTGGCCGCAAACTTGGTACGAATGGCGCGACTTGATTCCGGCATTGGCGAAGAAGTTTCGCGTCATCGCGCCGGATCTGCGTGGCCTAGGCGATACCTCGCGCCCGCGAGACGGCTATGACTCGGCGACGATTTCCAATGACGTTTGGGAATTAGTTAACGGTAAACTCGGATATGAAAAGTTTTTTCTCGCCGGCCACGATTGGGGCGGGCCGGTCGCATTTTCTTTAGCGGCGCATCATCGCGACGCGGTGCAGCGCCTTGCGATTATCGATGTCTCGATCCCCGGCGACGGAACCGCCAACATCAGCCAAGGCGGCAAACGCTGGCACCATGGCTTTCATCAAACCCTCGACATGCCGGAACGTTTGATCGAAGGGCGCGAAGATATTTATCTCGGCTGGTTTTACGAAAATTATGGTGCGCGGCGGGATGCGATTGCGCCCGATGCGCTGAAAGAATATCTGCGCGTCTATTCGCAGCCGGGCGCGCTGCGCTCTGGTTTCGAGTATTACCGGAATATTCCAACCGACATTGCGCAGAACGAAGCATTGCTCAAGCGCGATGGGAAATTGGCGATGCCTGTGCTAGCGCTCGGCGCCGCGGGCGGTTGGGGACGGCGTATGGAAGTGATCGAATCGTGCCAGCGCGTCGCGCACGACGTGCGTGGCGGAATCGTCGAGGGTGCGGGCCATTGGATCCCGGAGGAACAGCCGGATGAGTTGGCGCGATTATTGTTAGCGTTTTTTGCCTCGACGGAGTAATTCCTTCTCCCTTGAAGCTAGCCGTTCAGATTAAGTGCGGAGATAGAGGCTCCGGTTAATTGGCCCGCAACGGTGCGGGAAACGGGCGCGAAGATCCAGGTGATATCATCCCGAGACATGCACCGAAAGGAGCGAGTAATTTATGAGCAAGCAGCCTAAAGCCATACCCAAATTTGCCAGTGAGGCTGAAGAACGAGTCTTCTGGGAAACGCACGATTCGCCCGAATATCTGGATTGGAGCAAGGCCCCGAAGGCTGTGCTACCCAATCTGAAACCGACCACCAAGACGATCTCGTTGCGCCTGCCGCAGCATCTCCTGGATTCGCTCAAAGCTGCGGCTAACGCTCGTGATGTTCCCTACCAGTCACTTATCAAGGTTTGGCAGCATGAAAAGCTTCTTAGCCACGGAACCAGCGTTGAACTCCAGTTCATGTGGTCGCCGGCTGGCGCTTGCGGCCAGGAGCGGGAGTTGGACGGGCGCAGTCACTATTCACGCTTTGCGCCTGCTTTCCGACATTAGTCAAAGATTTAGTTCGTGCGACGCTAATGTTTCGATCTCGCAAAATTTAAATCCTGTTACTGACCTCAATTAGGAACATTTCTGACAGGAATTAGGAGAATCGACAGCTTTGATCCTTCGTGTTGGCAATACGCGTTGCGCGACAGTCCGCGGGCTTGCCACTCCTTAATCTGCTTGGTCCCGTACGCCCACCGCGCTTCGTCCTTCGCCATGCACATCTCCATCCTTCAAAGCCCGTGAGTCCGCACATTCGATTTACAAAATTCTAGGCGGTGGCGCTACACGCTTACGTTAGCGTGCCATTAGCTTCACGTTGACTCTCGTCTCAGGCTCAATCGAGAGCAGTGCCAGCCGCAGGTTTTTTCCTGGCACTGTTTGGGTTCATTTGTTAACTAACCTTGCAGGAATCAGCAGCACGAGGGCTCCGCCGACGAGAACCAGAATACCGAACAGATAGAGCCCGGGCGCCGTGCTGCCGAACGCGTCGGTCATTCGACCGATCACCGCCGTGCTCGCGAATCCCGCGAGGTTGCCCAGCGAATTGATCAATGCAATCCCGGCGGCAGCGGCGGCACCGGTGAGAAACGCCGCCGGCAGGCTCCAAAATGCGGCCACTGCGGTGCATGCGCCGGCGGCCGCCAGGGTAAGCGCAAACATACCGAAAGCCAGCGAAGTGCCCGGTAACGCACTAAGTAGTAAACCAACTCCTGATAGGGCACACGGGAGCACCGCGTGCCAACGGCGCTCCCGCGTACGGTCAGCGTGTGCGTTGGTCCAGTACATCGCCCCCATGCCGATAATGTAGGGGATCGCGGTGAGCAGACCGATGTGCAGCGGGTCGGCAATGCCGCGTCCCTTAATCAAGGTTGGCATCCAGAAACTTGTAACGTAGATAGCACTGGCGTAGCAGAAATAGGCGAGCCCCAGCAACCAGACTCGGCCGCTGCGGAAAGCGTCACCCAGCGCGGAGAGTTCGTCGTGCCCGCCAGTTTCTTCGGCTAGCCGGGTGGCGATGATGCGTTTCTCGTCGCTGGTAAGCCACTTCGCGTCGCCCACACGATCGTCAAGGTAGAACAAGATGATCACGCCGAGCACCAGCGAGGGCACGGTTTCGATTAGGAAAAGCCACTGCCAGCCGCGCAATCCCGCCACGCCGGAAAGCGCGTTCAGGATCCAGCCTGACAAAGGCGCACCGATAATGCTGGAAACGGGAATCGCCGACAGGAATAGTGCGACGATCCGTCCACGGCGCGAGGCAGGAAACCAGTAGGTTAGATACAGCAGGACACCAGGGATAAAGCCAGCCTCGGCGAAACCGAGGAGGAAGCGCATCACGTAAAATTGCATCGGCGTTTCGACGAAAATCATTAACCCGGAGATCACGCCCCAAGTAAGCATGATGCGAGCGATCCAGAGGCGCGCGCCCACTTTGTGTAGGATGATGTTGCTGGGCACCTCGAATATCACGTAGCCGATGAAGAAGATGCCGGCGCCTAGTCCGTATACTGTACTGCTGAACTTGAGATCTTCCAGCATCTGCAGTTTAGCGAAACCCACGTTGACACGATCAAGATAGGCCGCGACATAACACAGGAACAGAAAAGGAACGAGGCGCCAGGCGACCTTGCGGAAGGTATTCTCTTCTGCATCGAGTGAGATGGGCGAATTTGCTGCGTCGGTGCGCGTTGTCATGGGTTCCTCCTCCTATTATTTGTATTTTGCCGTGGCGGCACTGTCAGCGGGAAGCGGACGCTTGTTTCGCCTGGGCGTGCATATCATCGCGCGTGAGGAATTCCTCGACCAGTTGTACCTGTTCGAGGCTCATCAGTGCGGGAGCGTGACCGCAGTTGGGTATCTCCACCGACTCAACCAACCCGTGCGAAGCGGCGATTCCGCGTTCCTTCATTCGCTCGACCGTACTAGCTAGCAGGAAATCGGAAGTCTCACCGCGCAGGATCAACATCGGGCATTGCACTTTTTCCCACACATGCCACAACGTAATGTCGATCAAAGCGGGCCACAACATAAAGTCAACGCTGATGGCAGGATCGAAGTTTTGACGGTAATAGCCTTCGCTCGTACGCATCGCACTGTGCTCGGTCATGTGCCGCCACTGTTCGTCGTTAAGTTCACCGAACGGCTGATAGACGGTGCGCAGGTGCTGTTCGAAGTCTTCCATGTTGCTAAATTGCTTAGCCATGCGGGCGTTGCGGCCGAGACGATTCAGCGCGCCCCCCTGAAGACGGGCGCCAAAGTCATTCAGCACCAACCGGCGCACCGGTGCGCCACTGCGCGCCGCAAACTCCATGCCGATATGACCGCCGAGAGAAGTTCCGACCCAGTCCACCTCCGGCACGTTGAGCCGGCAAACCAGCGAGGTCATTGCCGCGAGGTAGGTCGCTGTTACATATTCGTTTACGCTCGGAAGCCATTCGCTGCGCCCACGTCCAGGAAGATCGGGCGCGACCACGCGCATACCTTGCTGCGCCAGATGCCGCGCCAGAAAGTCGAAATCGCGGCCATTGCGCGTGAGGCCGTGCACGCATAGCACGGTTCGCTCGGACTCGTGCGGCCCCCATTCTGTGTAGTGAAGCTGGACGAACCCACTCGGACCGAGGAATGGATACGTGTGAAACCGCGGCTTGATGTCGTTTTTCTTTAGTAGTTTGATCATGAGCGCATGCCGAAGACGGGTTGTCGGGTGAATGTGACTGAATAAATATGGATGACGGCATCCGGATAAAAGAGTTGCATTGTCGTGTCAGCCACGTTTGGTAAACCATTCGGCCAGCGTGGGCCCCAGAATTTTCTGTGCTTTGCCGCCGACAAAGGTCCCGATGTGGCCACCGGGCACTGCCAATTCGGTGTAATCTTTTGTGCCGAAATGATTCCCGACCCCCCGCGAGCACGACACTGGAACGACGGTGTCGCCGGTCGCATAGATGTTAAGAACCGGCATCGTAATCCGGCGCAGATCAACGGTACGATCGCCAAGCTGGAGTTGATTGCGGATCAGCTTGTTGTCCTGGTAGAGATCTTTCAACCATTGTCGCAAGACCTCTCCCGGGTGATCAGGCCGGTCGGCGATCCAGCGCTCCATGCGCAGGAAGCTCAGCAGCTTCGCATCGTCATCGAGTACATCGATCAGGTCCGTGGTGTATTTCGTCATGTTACTTACCGGATTCATCATCAGGAACGCGAAGCCCACCAGGGCGCCTGGCGCTGAGCCGTAAACATTGACGAAGTCATCGACATCCTGAGCAGTCATCGAGCGAGCCCATCCGTTCATGTAACCTGCGCCCACCTGCGGTTCCTTCAGATCGCCGTGAAAGTCTAGCGGCGTGACGGTGAGCGCAAGGTTGCGCACCTTTTGCGGAAACAGCGCCGCGTAGCAGGTGGAAAACACGCCTCCCTGGCAAATCCCCATGAGATTGATGCGTTCGGCCCGTGAGCGCTGGCGGATCACATCCACGCAACGATCAAGGTAGCCCGATACATAGTCATCGATCCCATGCCAACGCTGCGCGCGCCCCGGCAGGCCCCAGTCGATGAAGTACACGTCGAAGCCGCTGGCCAGTAACTTGCGCACCAGCGATCGATCGGCCTCAAGGTCAATCATCTGGAAGCGCCCAACCAGCGCGTAGGCGATAAGGATCGGCACAGGGTGCGGTTTGTCGACGGTTGGATGACAATGGTAGAGGCTCACCATGTCTTCGCGCCACACCTCGTCGCGTGGTACGGTCGCGATGGCCAGATCACCCTCCGAAAGCTGCCCAAGCTTCTTCAGCCCACGTGCGACCTTATCTTGTGCTGCCTTCAGCTCTTTCGTCGCGGACTCCGGTGTGATCTCTAGGGCCGCCGCCGCGCGGCCGAGCAACTGCGCCTGCTCCAAGGGATTAATCATCTTTGCTCGCCTTCTCCCATTCTTCGTTCCTCACCCTTGACGCGGGCTTGCCGCTTTTTTCTTAGTCGCCCTGGGTTTACGCGCAGGCGCGCGTTGGGCTTCGATAGGGCCGTCAGTATCGGCAATCCTAGTCGCGCGCAATTCACGCTTGAGCGCCTGAATCTCGCGAAACGCATCGTCAAGCTCACGCCGCGAGGTCATATCGAATTGCTCAGCGAAAACGGCCGCCACCTGCTGCATCTTCTTGCGGTAGGTGAGATCGGCCCGAATAAGCGCGGCTGTCGCCGCTAACCCGCCCTCGGACTGCATCGTCTCGTGCACCGCCTGTTCGAGGTTGTTTGCCCACATCTTGATCAATGCCAGCACGCTGTCTATGCGCTCGCCAGCGTCGCCCTTGGTTGCAAGCGCCGATAACAGCCGTTGGAATCCTTGCAAGTATGCGTTCTGTAACAAGCTTGCATAGTGGGTGCGGGCGTCTTGCTGCGCGACGCCGGCGCTCATCACGTCGCGCCATGCCGCATTCGACTTGCGCGCAGGGCCCAATCCAACACCATCGCTGAAGGCGCCGTGGGTGCGGTCAAACGCAGCATCGATCTGCGCTGGACTCGTCCCCGTGAGACGGCTCGCCATATCGACCCAGGCCTTGTTGATCGATTGAAACGGTGCTTGCGGCATGACCGTATCAATGGTCGGCATGGCGGACGACATCGCAGGCATGACAGCGGCTAGGTTCGGCATGAACGCCAGCCACGGCGCGAACATTGACTGGGCGTTTGCATCGGCGGGGTTGCCAGGCTTGGTGAACGAAAATGTGGCCAATTGCTTCCCCCATTGCGCCACCAGATTTGGCATGCCGGTCTGAAGAGCTGGCACGAGTACTTGGAGCATGCTTTGCAGCGACTGCTGAGTGATCGATGCCGCCTTGGCGACCTGATCGACGGGGAATGGCAACTGGTCAAAGGCTGCGGGCGCCGCACCTGTGGACGATGAAATTCCCAACTGGCCGAACATCTGAGAGATCAGGCCAAGCCAGTGTTCATAAGCGGCTCGAGAACCCTGGTTCAAATCGGTCGCGATCATATTGAGTTCGCAAGGTTAACGCTACAATCTTTCGCGCGGGAGTTTAGCGCCCTGCATTCTTTCGAGGTGAGCTTCATATCCGTTTTTCTTACCGGTCGTCGCACGGAGCGAACTGATGAGATTTTTCCCCCTGTTTTTTCTATCGGTTTAATATTATCACAATCCGAAATAGAACCGCATCGCGTTGTTTCGATCCAAGTAAATAGGGCCGGGCGGGCTTCGGTTTTGGTCTTCCTACTATGCCCGGCGAGGAACTTGCATTCCGGTATTGCAAAGAAGCGCTTGGCCAACGCGTTGTGGTACGCATCACTGACCGATCCGATGGAAGAGCGCGCACCCATTTCGTTGCAGCGTTCGCCAAACGCAATACTGATAGCGGCTACCTTCATCGGTCGGGATGTCGGTGATCAAAACACGCAACGCAACCGTTCGTTACACTACATTGACTACGCATTCTGAATTCGGTATTCTGACCGCTCGTAAATAGTGATTGCTGACGATGTTTCCCATATCCAGTTCCGGCGAGATTTCGTTAGATTTTGCAAATAGAAAGGAAATGCTATGACAAACAATGAAGTAGAGAGTTGTGCGACCAACAAACCGATCAATCCAAAACGTCGTCGCGTGATCGAAATTGCGGTCGCAGGCGTGGCGGCAAGCTTCACCGGATTAAGTGTTGCCGAAACGGCGCCTGGCGCGGGTGATCGTCTCGTCCTTGATGACGCGGAAGGCGAGCCGGTGGCGCTACGCGCTGCGGACTTAAAGGTCGGCAAGCCGATCTTAGCGTTTGCATTTGATAAGGCAACCAAGGAAATGCGCAACGGCTCGCGCTTGCACAAGATCATGTTGATCAAATTGGACGAAGCTGACCTTAACGCCGAAACCAAGGAGCGTGCGGCATCCGGCGTCATCGCGTTTTCGGCGATCTGCACCCACCAGTCCTGCGACGTGAAAACCTGGATCGCGAAGGAAAAGGCGTTGGTTTGCTTTTGTCACTCGACCAAGTTTTTACCGCTTGAGGCGGGCAAGGTCGAAAGCGGCCCCGCGACCCGTGCTTTGCCCACGATTCCGCTTAAATTAGAAGATGACGAACTGGTTCTCGCCGGTACTTTTAGCGCGCGGACGGGTCCGAGCGCCTAACGACGGCTGAACAAATTTTGTAGTATCGCGGCGTTACGGCGCCGCCCATTTCACAACCACGAGGAGCATTAAATGAAATTTGTAATGAAAGCGCTGTGTGCCGCCGCTTTGATCGTACCCGCGATCACGGCTACGGCATCGGACTACGCGCCGGTCACTGACCAGCGTCTCACCAACCCGGAAGCGGGCAACTGGCTGCAATACCGTGGTAACTATGCGGGCTGGGGCTACAGCCCGCTGGAAAAGGTTAACGCCGGCAACGTTAACAAGCTGCAAACCGCCTGGTCGTTCTCGACCGGTGTGGCAGAAGGCCACCAGTCGCCTCCCATCGTTAACAATGGCTATATGTACATCACCACGCCGGGCTCGCAGTTGATCGCAATCGACGCCAGAACCGGTGGCGAGTTGTGGCGTTATAAGAAGGAAGTTTCGCCCGAGATGCTGCAATTGCATCCGACTAACCGTGGCGTCGCGCTCTATGGCGACAAGGTTTATGTCGCAACGGTTGATGCGCATTTGGTCGCCCTCGACGCCAAGACCGGCAAGGTCGCTTGGACCAAGCAAGTCGGCGATTGGAAAGCGCTGCAATACATCACCCTCGCGCCGTTGGCTGCTAAGGGCAAGATCATGGTCGGTTCCTCCGGCGGTGAAACCGGTGTGCGCGGCTTCGTCGCTGCTTACGACGCGCAAACCGGTAACGAAGCTTGGCGCACCTTCATGACGGCCGGCCCCGGTGAACCCGGTGGCGACACTTGGCCTGGCGAGACCGCCAAAACCGGCGGCGCGTCGATCTGGATCACCGGTACTTACGATCCGGCGACCAACCTCGCTTTCTGGGGTACGGGCAACCCGGCACCGTGGCCGATCCATCTGCGCAAGGGCGACAACCTCTATGCGACGTCCGTTGTTGCACTCGATGTCGATACCGGCAAGCTCAAGGGCTATCACCAATACCACCATAACGACGCGTGGGACTGGGATGAAGTTTCCGCGCCTCTATTGATCGACACCACCGTGAACGGCAAAGCGGTCAAAACCGCCGTCCACGCTGGCCGTAATGGATATCTGTGGGTGTTGGAGCGTACTGCCGACAAGATCAACTATCTTGCTTCCCATAAATACGTGTTGAACGACGTGTTTACCGGTATCGATGCCAAAACCGGCCGCCCGAGCTACGACGCTGCCAAGACACCCGGCACGGAAAAGCCGGTGAAATTCTGCCCGTCGCTTTGGGGTGGTAAGGATTGGGTGCCCGAGGCGTACAACCCGAAAACCAAGCTGTTCTACATCCCGGCCAATAACAACCTCTGCTCGGAATTGCCGGCTGCCGACAAAGAAGTACCGTACAAGAAGGGTGATCTGTTCATCGGCTATCCGATCGACGGCGTACTCGGCAGTTTGCGTTGGGCCGATGCGAATGCGCCTAAGACCATTGGCGAAATCCAAGCTTGGGACATTTCCACCGGCAAACAAGTGTGGACACACAAGTTCCCGACTTTTATGTGGGGTCCGATCCTCACTACCGGCGGTAACCTCGTATTCGCCGGCGGCACCAACGATCGCAAATTCCGTGCATTCAACGCGACCAACGGCAAGCCGCTATGGGAAACCACCATGCCTTCCGGCGTGACCGGTGTGCCGGTTTCCTACGAGGTGGATGGCGAACAGTACATCGCTGTTCAGGCCGGCTGGGGAGTTGATGCGCAGCGCATGCAAAGCGGCGTTGACGCGCTACTCGGCAACAAGACGGTCGTTCCGCAAGGCGGCGTGCTTACGGTGTTCAAGTTAGCTAAGTAATTTTTGTAGTTTAGTACGCTCTAATTTGCCCCCGACGCCGTAGAATTGGCGGTGTCCGGGGCGAATTGTTTTTGACGAATAGCTTTATTTCGCGCTAGTGCTAGCACGCATATCGCAACCATTGAATTGAGGAGAACCATTCATGATCGTCGTGCATCATCTCAACAACTCGCGCTCACAGCGCATCCCGTGGTTGCTGGAGGAACTGGGCGTGCCTTACCGGCTCGAGCAACATCAGCGCGATGGCAAAACCAATCTCGCACCACCCGAATTGCGCCTGATCCACCCGTTAGGCAAATCGCCGGTTATCCAAGATGGTGATCTGACATTAGCCGAGTCGGGCGCCATTATCGAGTATCTGGTCGAGCGCTATGGCGCGGGACGGCTCGTGCCGCAGCGCGGTTCGAGCGAGCATGTCCGCTATTTATATTGGATGCACTTTGCCGAGGGCACCATCATGTTGCACATGGTCGCGCGACTTTATCTCATCCGCGTCGGTGAAGCGGCGAAGGCAATGCTGGCGCGCGTCGAGGCGATGATCGGCGACGAGTTGGATTTGGTCGAGGGCGAACTTGGCCGTAGCGCGCATCTCGCCGGAACGGAATTCAGCGCCGCCGATGTGCAGATGGTATTTCCATTGGAATTTGCCGCGTACGGTGGGCTCCTAACTGAACGTCACGCCAAGCTGCGCGACTATCTCGCTCAGATGCAGGCACGCCCCGCCTATCGCCGAGCAGTGGAAAAGGGCGGTGCATACGCATTCGATTCTGTTAGCGCCGGCGATGCCGCGCCGTTTCCAATGCCCGGGCGCTAATAGTTCGTACTAGCCGTCCCGATACGGTCGGACAGGCGCAGTGCACTGGCCGATGCACTGTCCAAAACTGAAAAATGCCTTAACAAAGCGCCCTGCTTAAATACCACGCGCGACGTCTACTGCCAGGGCTTTCGCTGCATCGCGGGAGCCCTGGTCGACCTCCGGGCCGAACAACGTCTTTTCTATCGGTATCAGCGCAATGTCGGTGATGCCATTGGAATTCAGCCAGACTGTCAAATAGGATGTTTGAACGTCCCAACTGCGAGAAGCGGATTCCGGCGCGTAATCTATTCCTTTCGCCAACACCAGCACGGCCTTCTTGCCGGTGAGCAAACCCAGTAGGCCACGTTCATCGAAGGTAAATAGGATATCTTTTTGCGACACCACGTCGATGAGATGCTTTAGCTTGTACGGAATACCCCAGTTCCACATCGGCGCAGATATCACGATCGTATCGGCTTCTTTAAAGGGGCGCGCCAACGACTCAATCGTTTTCCAGACTCGCTTTTGCTCGTCAGTGCGCTCGCGGCCTTCGATCCCCGCGTACTTTGCCTCTATCGCCGCGCCGTCGAATTCGGGCAGCGCCAGATTCCATACGTCGATCGTCTCCATTGTATGGCCTGGATGCGATGCTCGGTAGGCGTCCAAAAATGCTCGAGCTACTTCAATGGAGGCCGAGCGTTGCTTGCGTGGGGATGATTCAACGTACAGTAAGTTTGCCATGGGTGGTTTCCTTTTGGGTTGGTTGCAATATTTTATCGTAAGCGTTACTCGAATTTAAGGCTTACGGCGGGTGGTGATCGTAAAAAATTACGGGTATTGAACACGCCTTTCGCATCAGTGCTAACGCGGCATCGTCTGCGCAAAAGATTCGCGTTTTCTGAGCTGCTGCGACAACGCATCCAGCGTCGGCATCGGCGGTAACCAAGGCGCATCGGCAAAACGAAAACGTAGATAGTCGAGCGCGACGGTGGTGCAAATGGCGTCCAGCGTTGGTGCGCCTTCGCTTGCGAAGGCTACGCGCGACGCGATCGCTTCGAGCCGCGCCATGCCTTCCGCCATGGTGCGTCGCCGGCGCAATCCGACCGGCGTGTCATCAAACAGCAGCGGCGCGGTGACTTTTCGAATGATGATGGTATGAACCGCCGCGTCGATCACGCCCATCGCGGCACCCGCGCGCGAAAGTACGTTTGCAGCATCCATTCCTAGCAGGCTCGGGAACGCCGGTGCCGGTCGCGTGTGCTCAAGCCATTGCACGATCAACAAGCTTTCAGTAAGCGGCGTGCCGTCGTCGGTAATCAACGTCGGCACACGCGTAGCGGCATTGGCATTGCGTAAACGTACATCGTCGGCCCACGGGTCAACCAATGTGGGTTCAACGTACAGGCCTTTTTCGATCATCGCGACTCGTGCGATCCGTACATAGGGTGACGTGGTATTGGCAAGTAATTGCATAGTGTTAGCTTTCGATAAAGTGTTTAGCGACCGATCAATACATGATATGGCCGCCATCGACCACCAGCGTTTGACCGGAGACGAATCCCGCCAGATCCGAGAGTAAATAAAGCGCCGTACCGACCAAATCGTCGGGGCGCTGCTCGCGCGAAATGGCGCGTGCTTTCAAAAACATTTGCTGCCACTCGATCGGGCGGTTGCGCGTGGCATCGGTGATGACGAATCCGGGCGCAATCACATTGACGCGCACACCATGCTTGCCGGTTTCTTTCGCGAGACCTTTAGTCATCGATAGCACTGCTCCTTTGCTCGCGACGTAGTGCAGGTAGCCCGGCTGCCCCGCCACCGCGACGACGGACGCGATGTTGACGATGCTGCCGCTGCCTTGCTTGCGCATGGCGGGCATCACCGCTTTGCAGCACAGCCACACGCCTTTGACGTTGACATCGAATAAGCGATCCCATTGCGCGGAATCGAGTTCCTCGAAATCCGTGAGTTTGATTTCGCGGAAGTAGGCGGCGTTGTTGATCAGGCCATCGATTCGGCCGAAGCGATTGACCGCGGCATCAGCCATCGCACGAACCGAGGTTTCATCGGCGACATCGACGCGCAGGCTGATTGCTTGGCCGCCAAGCTTTTGAATGGCGTCAACGGTTTCATCGGAGGCGTTCATATCAGCGACGACGACATTGGCGCCCTGCGCGGCGCAGCCGACGGCGAAAGCTTGGCCGATGCCAGTCGCGGCGCCGGTGACAACGATAGTGTGATTGGTGAGAAGGTTATTTGTGGTCATGGTAATGATCTCTTGGCAGTTAAATTGAAGACTAGGGTTTACTCGTTGTTAAAGAAGTGGCAAGCGCCGGGCAGCGCTTACCTTTTTCGCAACGCTCGACTTGCATGCGTCGAATAAAGCGATCACGGTTTGGCGCACTAAGGTCAACTTGAATCGCCCAAACGCCAGGCATTTCCAGCTCTAATTGAGTGCGATACTCGCCGGGGTGATTGGTTGCGACGGCGACAACAGGCTTGATGCTGTGCGCCATAGGCATCGACGGCATATGAGCGGCTAGCGTCACTGTCGCGGTTTTAATCGGTTCTCCGTTTGCGTTTTGTAGGCGGGCGGTGCATTCAAGCGCTGGACCTTCGCCAATCGAAACGCATTGCAACTCAAGCTTTGGTCGCGCATCCGCGTGGGCCATGCCGATCAGCGCGATGCATAAAAAGAAAAATCGGACGTTCATCGCGATGCTTGTGTTCGAGCGCGAAATAGCTGGGTGAATCGATGCACCAACGCTTCATCGAGCAATCCGCGCTGGCGCCAGCGCAAAAACAATGCGACCAGCAAACCGAATACCACCATGCGCCAGCCCGCGAACACGCGCGTGGCTTCCAGCAATCCCAAATCGAACGCGACACCCAGCAACGGTCCTAAGCACGTACCGAGTCCGCCGATTAAGGCATAGCTGACGGCGTGCACGCCGAGCATCGGATCGAACAATGCGGGTTCGATGTAAGTCGCGCGATGTGCGTACAAACCACCACCCAAAGCGGCAAGCGCACCGGCCGTAGTCGCGGCGACCAAACGCAAGCGCGTAACGGCCAAGCCTTGCGTGGCGGCAAGTACGTCGTCGTGGCCGGTCATGCGCAGTGCGACGCCCAATCTGCGCCGCTCCAGCCATGCAAATGCGAGCAACACGATTGCCAGCACAGCGGCGATTAATACCAAGTATTGTGACGGTGAAACATCGTTTTCCAGCAACCAGCGGATATCGCGAAAGCCATCCAGCCCCGCCGGCCCAACCGGGCCATCGCTCGTTTCCTGCTGGAAGTACCAGGCTTGTAAACCCACGCGTACCATCTCACCAAACGCGAACGTCGCGACCGCGTAGTGCAACCCGGAAAGAGGCATGGTGGGCAAGGCCAACAAGCACGACGCGAGCGCGCCGACCAGCATTCCCGCGAATAATGCGATGGAAAGCGGCCAGTGGGCCATGGCCGAAGCGATACCGGACACGTAGGCGCCTATGCCGAAGAATGCTTGCTGGCCAAACGAGATTCGACCCACCAGTAGCAATAAATACGCGGACAACGCGAGTAGCGCCATAATGCCCATGTCGCTGGCGAGCCCGACGGCGTGTTCAGCGGACAAGCGTCGCTTCCTTGTTAAACGTCACCGAACGCCACGGCGCTACCAGCACGAGGAACAGCAACGCGTAGGTTGCGAACTCACGGCCCGCCGCGCCAAACAGCGCTTGCGCGTGGGCTTCAACCACGCCAAGCAACAAACCGCCACACAACACGCCGCTGATAGAACCTAATCCGCCGAGCATGGCCGCGACGAGTCCTTTGACCAGCACCCACATACCGAACATCGGTGTAACTTGACCTGCCAAACTCAGCACAGCAAATGCCGCGATGCCGGACAGCGCGCACGCGAACGCGAAAGCGAGACGTTGCACGCGCCGCACCGAGATGCCGGCAAGCTGCGCAGCGGTGGGCTGATCCGCCGCCGCGCGCCACGCCAATCCACCACGGCTGACACGCAGCCAGCGCGCTAGGGCGAACGTGAGCACGATCGCCAGCAACGCAAGTACCAGCCGGTCCGTACGTAACACTAACGGTCCCAGATTCCATTCTTGCGACACGGCTAACGATGGAAATGGATTTAAGTGGCGCGGTAACAGATTTACGGCGAGTTGCTCGAGTTGCATCCAGATAGCAAAGCTCGATGCCAGCGCGACGACTTCGCGGCCATCTCGTCCCGCGACCGGTGGACCGCCACGAACAGCATCTTGACCCGATTCGGATGTGTTAGAGAAACACAGCCATTCGACGTAGAGGCCTATCAAGGTCGCCATGCCGATGACAACGATCGCGATGAAAAATATAGGGAGCTCATAACGCTGGTGCAACCATGCGCCGACGTAGGCAGCCAACATTGCGCCCGCGCCGTAGGCAAGATTCAAGCGCTTGAGGGTACCGAATGTGAGTGAGAGGCCGAGGCCGATCAGCCCGTAGGTTGCACCATCGAGCAGGCCATCCAACGTGCGTTGTAGGAGCTCGATCAAAACTCTCTCTTAGGGAAGCTCTGAATAAGTTCGAGTTCTAAATGAGACAAGGCGCGAACAAAAAATAGCGACGCAGCATATGCGTGATATATAAGGAGATATTTTTTTTGAGCAACGCAGGATCATGACGAAATCGGACTTATTCAGAGCTTCCCTAGCTCAGGCGGCTCTACGCTGGCCTAGGTAGGCCCTTTGAATCACGTCGTCCTCCGCGAGCTCGCCCGGCGTTCCGGAGAAACTCACGCGGCCTTGCTCCATAAGGTAGAAATGTTGCGCGACTTGAAGCGCCATATGCGCGTTCTGTTCGACGAGAAAAATGCTCACGCCTTCAGCGTGCAATTGGCGAATGATTGAGAAAATTTCCGCGACGACGAGCGGTGCAAGGCCAACGGATGGCTCATCCATCAGCAGCAATCGGGGGCGTGACATCAGTGCGCGCGCCACGGCCAACATTTGTTGCTCACCACCGGACAACGTGCCGGCAAGCTGGCCAACACGATCGCGCAATTGCGGGAAGCGCGTCAACATACGATCTACATCATCGCGAATCGCGGCGCGGTCGCGGCGGCGGAATGCGCCGGCCATCAGATTTTCTTGAACGGTTAACGCAGGGAATACCAAGCGATTTTCCGGTACGAGCGCAAGTCCGCGCGAAACGATCTCCGCCGGACTTAGGCCCATCAACTCTTCGCCCTCAAATTTCACCGAACCACGCTGTGGGCGTAAGATGCCGGAAAGCGTCATCATCAGCGTCGTCTTGCCCGCACCATTCGGGCCGAGCAAACAGGTTACTTCGCCGGCTTTTGCCAAGAGCGAAACGCCTTTGAGAGCTTCGATTTTTCCGTAAGCGGTTGCGAGGTCTTTAATGTCGAGCATGGCTGTTCTCCGAAATTTAGGCCGCTTTTGCCGCAGGCGTGTCGCTGCCCAAATAAGCCGTGCGTACTTGTGGATCGTCTTGCACTTGAGCCGGGGTACCCTCAGCAATCTTACGGCCGAAGTTCAACACCGCAACACGATCACACACGCCCATCACCAATTCCATGTGATGTTCGATTAGCAAAATCGTGCGGCCATCGTCGCGTAATTTTCGAATGCGATTATCGAGATCGTCAATTTCTTCCACGTTCATGCCGGCCGCGGGCTCGTCGAGCAATAGCAATTCCGCACCGGACGCCGCAGCCCGCGCCAACTCCAAGCGGCGTTGTTCGCCGAACGCGAGATTGCCGGCGAGCATGTCGCGCTTGTTCGCCAAGCTGCTAAATTCGAGCAGCGCTTCAGCTTGTTCACGCGCGGCCTTGGCGCCCGAGAGCCAACGCTCACGAATTCCCGCCCATCCGGTCGCACGAACAACGCGCGCGGCCCACACGTTTTGCCAGACGGTGAGATGGCCGAATAGGCGGATATTTTGAAACGTGCGCGCGATGCCCAATTCACAGCGTTGGTGTTGTGCGAGATCGCCTAGGTCTTGGCCTTTGAAGTGGATCGTTCCCGAGGTCGGTTTAAACAGTCCGGCGATAAGATTGACCGTCGTGCTTTTGCCCGAACCGTTGGGACCAATCAGTCCGAGAATTTCACCTTGGCGGACTTGTAGATCGAGTTGATCGACCGCTTTTACGCCACCGAAATGACGGCTGACATTTTTGAGTTCAAGCATGATTGGCCTGCGCTTGAGTCTTAATGGAATCGGTGGACGTTGAACGCGAACGCCACGGTAAGCGTAACGCACCGCTCAACACACCACTCGGGCGAATGAGCATCACGAGCAAAATCAACGCGCCGAACAACAGACTGCGCCAATCGCCGAGAAAACGTAGACCTTCGATGAGAAACCCTTGAATGAAAATCACCGCGATCACCGTGCCGGCGATGCTGGCAAGTCCACCGAGAATGGGGTACGCGATGGCGAATGTCGCGAGCAAAATCGTAAAATTGCCGTGCTCAATGTGAGTTGCGTAGTGGGCGAATAGTGCGCCTGCTAACCCAGCGATTGCACCACCGATGCCGAACGCGGACACTTTTGCGACGGTAAGATTAATCCCGACGCTTTGCGCAGCGACTTCGTCCTCGCCCACGGCGCGCCACAGCGTGCCGATGCGGGTGCGATCTAGCCTCCAGAGCAGCAGCATCACTAACGCGACTAGCACCCAAATGAAAGCAGCGACTTGCCACACGCTCCAGCCGTGACTCGGAAAGTAGCGAATTCCGCCGAAACCGAGCCCGCCATTTGGGCCAATTGGGCCTTGCGACGTTTGGACTTGCCAGGTGAGGTTGAAGAACACCAAGCGCACAATTTCCGCAAATGCCGTCGTCGCGACGACCAGCATCAATCCTTTCACGCGCAGCGCAGGAAAGCCTACCGCGATGGCGACTGCCGCCGCGATCAGCGAGGCGGCCGGGAGTGCCAAAAGTAACGGCCAACCGAACATTGCGGTCAGCATGCCTGCGGAATACGCGCCGATTGCAAAGAAGCCGCCTTGCGCCAAGCTCACTTGGCCGGTGTGCAACACGCACCACGCAGACAACCCCAACAGCGTGTGAATGCCGATGACTTGAGCGAGACTCAAATAGAAGTCCATGGCGATCTCCCGTTAGTCCCGTCCGCCGGGCGCGCTGAACAAGCCGCCCGGCCTAAATACCAGGAACACAAAGAGCAGCAGCATTACATAGATATCGCGCTCGCTCACACCGCGCAAAAACTGAAATAAATTTTCGGCCCCGCCGACGATCAATCCCGCGACGATCGCGCCGGGTATGCTACCGAGTCCACCAATTACCGTAACCACCAAGCCTTTCACAGTCAACGGCAACGACAATAGCGGGGATAACACGCCAATCGCCGCGCCAGCCATTGCGCCAGCGGTGCCGCCGAGCAGGCCGGCGATGACGAAGGTGCTGGCATTGGTGCCATCGACACTCATGCCGCACAGGCGTGCCGCGATGGGTTGTTGCGCGACAGCACGAGTCGCGAGGCCGAGGCGAGTGCGCTTTAATAGCAGCGTGAGTCCCACCATCGCCAAACAGCCAAGGGCGAAAACAAACAACAAATCGCCACGAATCATGAACGGACCGATTTCGAAATTCGCGCCGGAGAATAGCGCCGGATAATTGAGTGGCATGCCATCGGTCGCGTGGACGATGGTTTCCTCCAAGAGCAACAACATGCCCACCGTCGACATCAACGTAGCAAGCGGTTTATCGAGTGGGACGAAACGAAAGCAAATGAAATAAATCAACGCGCCCAACCCGCCGCCCATGAGTGTTGCGACTAAATAAACGACGGGCGACGGTACAATCTTTACGACGATTAAACTCAAATACGCGGCGCCAATGGAAGCAGCCGCGTAAGAAAGATTGATTTTGTGCATCACGCCGAAGATCAGCGTAAAGCCGATACCGATTAATGCGTAAATGGTACCGAACATCACCCCGTCGAAGACCGACTGCATGAGGTCCAACAGATCCAACATTGACATGACGGAGTGCGTCCTTGAAGTACGCTGCTTTAGTCGCAACCTCGCGCGAAATTTTCCGCGCGAGGTACGAGGTCGTTATTGGCCCGCAGGCGTATGCGCCACGACCCAAGCGCCACTTTGTGCTTGCACGAAGAGGAACGGTTTGATCGCTTCGCGGTCTTTTGTGCGGCCAACTTTGCCGAGCAAGCCTTGGGTTTCTGTCATATTCGCCAAAGCTTCACGAATTTTTTGACGGTCGGCTTGAATGGTTTCCGGACGCGCCATGATCTTGTTTTTCTCGATCAAATTCTTCAGCGTGAAAATGTTTTCCCAGGCCGCAGCGTTGTGCAAATCCATGCTGGCATTCTGCGCGGCCAAGGCTTCGGCAGCTTTTTTAGCTTCCGGCGTCACCGGCGCGAAGCTGGTTGGAATCAAGATCCCTTCAGCCTGTTGCGCGCAGCCGTTCAAGGTTTCCATGCTTGAAGAGCTGGTTAGACCGACCAACATTTTCGGCTTCACGCCTTGGCGCTGCATTTCTTTCAGCACGCCGCAGGTGGTGAAGGGGTGTGCAGAAATTGCGACCACATCAGCGTTGGCACGCTTCATTTCGCGCACTTGCGTAGAAAAGCTGGTATCGGCGAGCAGCCACTCGCTTTGACCTAAGACTTCGAATCCACCTTTAGTCGCGATGTCTTTCATGGAATTAAACGTCGCATTGCTGTGAGCGAAGTCCTTCTCCACGCCGCCCCAGAATGTCTTAACTTGCGGGTGGCTAGTTTTGATCCAGTCGAACATGCTCTTATACATTGTCGCTTCGCTCGGCACATTGCGGAATGCCCACTGCGAAATCGATGCGAGGCCACCTTTCGCCGCCACGTCGGTGTAGAGCGGGAACTGCAACCCGGAATCGCTAGCATCGCCTACTTTCTTTTGCAGAATGCCGAATACCGGCTCGGCAACGCTGCTGCAGGTTGGGCCGACTGCGACGATGCCATCTTCAGACGCAGCGATGCGACGCAGCACGTTGATGCCCTCTTCCACGTTGCAGCGATCGTCCAAGTATTCGATGACGAGTTTCGCTTTTGCACCGTCACCCATTGTGACGCCACCGGCCTTGTTGATCTGATCCGCGGCAGCCTTCATTGCCGCTTCGCTGTTCAAGCCGAATATACGAACCACGCCGCTTTTAGCGCCGAAGCCATAAATTTTGACGGTGCGCTCTTGTGCAACTGCTGAAACGCTGGCCACCGATACGGTTAGCGCGCTAGCGAGAACCGTGAGGGCAATACGAGAACGATTGTAAAACTGAACCATGACAGACCTCCTCAGAGAATTTAAAAAACTACCAATCGATAACCTTGAAAGTTGGAGTACAGCGTTCGTACTTTTTTATACCGATATTGCAAACTTCATTTCATCCAGCTAGCGATGCCCAGCGCTCTGACGCCAGTTGCGTTCTGCTTCGTCCCAAACGCCGAGCGCCTGAAGGTCAGGCACCCAAGCTAAGCCGGTTTTTCCGTCAGACGATTTCGCTTCCGGTGTAACGACTACATCTAGCAAAGAGGGACGGTTTGCCAGGGCACGTTCGATGGCGCCGGGCAGGTCTTCAGTTCTTTCTACGCGTTCCGCATGCATGCCGAAGGCGCGCGCCATCGCGGCATAATCGGAGAACTGCAAACGCGTGCCGACTACTTTGCCGTGGGTGTCGGTCTGATCATGGACTTCAATTTGCCACGCGCCATTGTTCGCGACTACGATCAACACTGAAGCCTGATGTCGCACGGCAGTGTCGATCTCCATGGCGTTGAAGCCGAACGCGCCGTCGCCGGTCGCGACGACCACTTGCCGATCGGGATAAGCGAGGCTCGCGGCGATACCGAACGGCGTGCCAATGCCAATGCACCCAAGGGAACCTGGATCAAGATAGGTAGACGCGGGCAATCCGACGCGCGCGAAGCTCAAGAAATCGCCGCCGTCCGCAATGATCACTGCGTCAGGCGCGAGTTGTTTTTGCAACTCGCCGAGCAAACGATTGGGATGAATGCGTCCATCGCTTCCTGGTGCAGCCGTTTGCATGGCTTGGCGCAGTTTGATTGCGCGCTCTTCGTGCTTTTGTCGAGTGGTGGTCAACCAATTGCGCTCGGCATTGGCTGCGCGATTACCTGCAACGTGAACCATCGCGCTAAGCGTAGCTGCCGGTTGCGCGAAGATTTCCACTTCGCCTCTTCGATTGTCGCGCAAGTCGCCAGGCGCATCGCCAATGCGGATGAAGCGCGCAGCGCCGAATATCGCAGGCGAGCCGAAGGCCAATTGGAAATCGAGACGGCGACCGAGCGTAACAATCACATCGGCTTCGGTCATCACGGTGCCGCGCATCGCCGCGACGACGGACGGATGCGAGTCCGGCACGAGGCCTTTGCTTTCGCCGGTATCAAGATACAGCGCGCCGCATTTGTCGAGCAACGCTGTCAATTCGGGGCCCGCGCCACGCGCGCCGCGGCCGCTGATGATCAACGGCCGCCTCGCCGACCAAAGCAGTTCGACTGCGGCCTCAATATCGTTGGGATCGGGACGCAAAACCGGCTTTGCCTTCGGGCGGAAATGTTCCTCCAATTGCAGCGGGCGCGGCACTTCGGCACGCAACGTGTCCACCGGAAAATCTAAATACACCGGGCCAGGATCGCCACCTTGTCCGAAGGCGCGGGAAACGGCTTCATCGAGTTCTTGCAACACTAAAGAAGGTTCACGCACCGTCCGGGCATAACGCGTGAGCGAGCGTACTAAGTCCGTATGGACGATGTCCTGCAACGCGCCGCGATTTTCTTGCGGGCGCGGCGGCAGGCCCGATAACACCAGCACCGATGCGCGTGCGATGTGGGCATTGGCGATGCCGGTCATAGCATTCGTAACCCCAGGACCGGCGGTTACGAGCGCCACGCCGAGTTGCCCGGTGAGTTCGCTGTGGGCGTGGGCCATGTACACCGCTGCACGCTCATCGCGCACGTCTATGATACGGATGCCTTCGGCATCGCAACGCATAAAGATCGGCATGATGTGGCCGCCGCACAGCGTAAAGATGCGATCCACGCCGCGTGCTTTAAGAAATCGGGCGATGACACCCGCGGCGCTATCGGCGGTGATCGGCGGAGGTGTAATGCTCATGATCGTTCCTTGGCGGGTTTACGCGTTTGTTTTTTGAGCGCACGAAGATCGATCACACCAGGTTCCTTAAGTGGATCGGTTCCCGGCGGAAAGATGCTAACCTTTTGAATCTTTTGCGAGCTGGTTGTCGGTAGTTTGTCGACGAACAGAAAATACGCAGGCGCTTTAAAGTAGGCGAGGCGCTCGCAGCAGTACTCAAATAGCTCGCGTGCGAAATGTTCACCGGCTTGATCCGAGGCTTTCGGAATCACGAGCGCCATGACCTCTTCCTCGCGAATTTCATCCGGTACGGCGATTACTGCGACTTGTTTAACTTTGTCGTGCGAGGTGATGCATTCTTCGATCTCGGCGGCGGCGATGTTTTCTCCGGCGCGGCGGATGATGTTTTTGCTGCGGTCCATGAAGAAATACATACCACTTTCATCGCGCTTGACGACATCCCCGGTGTGGAACCAGCCGTTGCGCCAGGCTTCGTCGGTCGCCTTTTGGTTTTTCAAATAGCCGCTGAAAAACCCTTCGCGCGGCGTTTCGGCGCTGTGGCGGATAACCAGTTCTCCGCCCTCGCCGACGGGAACTTCGTTGTCGTTGGCATCGACGGCACGTAACTCGGCGCCGTGCACTGATCGTCCGAGTGCGCGGGTGTGGATCATTCGTGGTTCTTCGTGTGCGGTGGTCATGCGGCCGGTTTCGGTCATGGCCCACATTTCAACTAACGGGAAACGGTAACGGCGCTCGAATTCTTCGTGTAGGCTCGGCTCGCAGCCGGCGCAAAGTGCAAACTTGACTTTGTGTGTGCGCTCCAATGGCGAATTAGGCAACTTCAGCAGGATCGCCGGAATGACGCCTTGAAACTGAATCGCGGTGACGCGGCAGTTCACAATATCATCCCAGAATGTGCTGGCGTGAAAGCGATCGGGAAACACCAAGCATCCGCCGGCGAGCAACATGGCGGGCAGCGAAATGGAAAAGGCATTTGCATGATGCAGCGGCAGCGGATTGTAAAGCCGCTCTTCGCCGTCCTTGAGCGCTAGCGTATGGCCGCGCGAAAGAAACCACTGACCCCAGTAGTGAAAATACTCGTTGGTCAGCACGCAACCTTTTGGCCGTCCGGTCGTGCCCGAGGTATAGAGCAGACCCGCTTCGGTTTTGCCGTCGGGGACTTCGTTCTTCGCCGGGACCAGCGGTCTGGGCAATGCGGCGGATAAATCGTCGAACGGCAATACCGGTATCGGCTTCGCAAGCGCGTTTGAGGCGGCTTGCAAATCGGCGAGGCGCTCCTTGATGCCAAAAGCAACACAACACTCGGAATGTTCGAGCAGATAAACGATTTCGTCGTGGCGATAGTCCGGGTTGACGCTGACGGTGCTGCATCCCAGCGCATTCAACGCGAAGTGGTGAAACACGAACTCGGGCCGCTGCTCGAACAAAATCGCGACACGGTGTCCCGGCCCATAGCCGGCATCGCGATAGAAGCGAATTCGCTCTTGCACGGCTGAGAAAGTTTCGTTCCAGGTATATTCCTTACCTTCTGGATAATAAGCGCGACCGGCCATAGGCGGGACCGCATAGGCGGGGCGATCGCCATACTTCGCGACGCTACGTTGCAACGATTGATAAAGTGTGCCGAGGGCTAGGGCGTCCATAGTTTCAAGTCGAGTAGTTAAGCCGTGCGATTCACGCGCCGTACGGTTTTCGCGGGAAGTTGTTTGTTCTGATTGAGATGTTGTTCCAAGCGGCCGGCCAATACATCGGATGCATGCGCGATATGATGCCGGGCAATGCGCTCGGCTTTGGCGGCCTCGCCGGAGATGATGGCGTTTAGGATTGCTTCGTGCTGATCCCAGATTTCACCCGGCGTTTCTTCGCGCAACACCGCGGCCATCACTCGCCGCAAATAGTTCCAGTGCGGCGTGCAAATCTCGCCAATCAGCGGATTTCCGGAAAGACGGTAAAGAAAATAATGAAATTCCATATCAGCGATAGTCATCTGCGCGATGGAGCGATTTTTCACAGCCGTCCGGCCGCGGGCGAGATAAGGAGGGCCTTCTTTTTTGGCAACGTTCGCAGCAACCTCGGCAACCTTGGCGCTGGCGAGTCCGTCGAGCATTGCTCGCACTTCGAGAAGATTACGCACATGGGCGGGATCGAGTGGCGCGACCATCAAGCCGCGCCCCGGGGCATCGCGCAATAACCCACGGCTACGTAATAAGAGTAGCGCCTGTTGCACCGGCTGACGCGATACGCCCAGCGTTTCGGCTAGTTCTTCTTGAATTAAACGGCTGTCAAGCCCAAGCCGTCCTTCGATGATTTCCGTAAGGATCGATTCGTAAACTTGGTCGACTAACGTGGGTTGAGGGGTGAGCGTGCGCAAAGCCGTCGAACTCGATGAAAAAAAGTGATGATCATGAGTTTAGCATTCTGAATTCAGCATTCCAATAGCGCCGATAGATATTTTTAGTAAGTGCTTGGGCGGGTTCGATGCGATGAAACAAACATCGGACGAAGCGCTACTGAAAGAGCCGTTTCAGCCAAGAGCCGATAACGGCGATCTCGTCCATCACTTCCGTTTGCGAAGCGGCGCGAGGCGCCTGCTTGCCTATTCTTGCGGGCCAGGTGCGCTTCCCGCACTAGATCGCGGGTTCGCATGTCGACCATGAGAATCGCAGTATCGGTTGTGTGTATTAGTGCGAGCCGCGAGTTTCAAAAATGCAATTACCTGTAAACCTAGACCTACTTGATTACGATTTAAAATCAGGTGTTTAAGTAGAAGATCGCAATCGATTCTCACGGCTGACCAGCGTTTATTCATTACCAAAAGCGTGGGTAAGGGTGTTGTCCCAGCTTAGTGAAATGAATGATAATCATCTAGCCGGTCGCCACGCCACGAGGTGGTGGGGTTAAAGTCAAGGGCGGACGAAATACTGACAACCCTTAAGGAGGCCAGCGTGAACAAGTTTATCGGAATTGATTTACATTCGAACAACAGCGTGATTGTTGTGACCGACGAAGAGGATCGAGTGGTGTTTCAGAAACGACTGCCCAATCGACCTACAACTGGTATTGACTAGAGGACGGATTGATCGACGCCGGTTATCGGGTACATCTGGCACACTGTAGCGCCATCAAGAAATACGAAGGCTTAAAGTACAGCAGTGATATTGCCGATGCCGCCTACTTGGCGCACGTACTGCGATTGGGATTGCTGCCCGAGGGCTACATCCTTCCGCGCGAACAACGCGCCGCCCGCGACTTAGCTCGAAAACGCATGCAACTGGTTCGATGTCAGACGGCACAGATTTTGGCGATCGAAAGCATCATGGCACGCCAGACCGGTGGCCGAATGAAGTGTGCCGCGATCAAACAACTCACCACCGAGCAAGTCAGCGCATTGGGTTTTGAATCCGATGTGAGTAGCCATCGAATCCAACCGCGCCGTGAGCCAGGTCCTGCAGCAGCAAATCTTGATGCTGGAGAAACGCTTACACGAGTGCGTCAAATTGCGCCCGGACTACCATCTACTCAAGATCGTGCCGGGTATCGGCGACATCCTGGCCACGGTCACCATGCTCGAGACCGGCTCGGTGAGCCGCTTTGCCCAGGTCGGCAACTTCAGCTCCCCGCTGCGTTGCCACGTTACGGGAAAGCAACGGCAAGAAGAAAGGCGAAGGCAATGGCAACCAATATCTCTCCTGGGCGTTTGTCGAGGGCGCTAACTTTTGCCTGCGCTATTGTCCGCCGGCGAGAGCCTTCTATGAACGCAAGAAGCACGAGAGCAATCGCGTTGTAGCGCTCAAAGCATTAGCGCATAAACTGGCGCGGGCGTGTTTCCACATCCTGCGGGAACAAAAGCCCTTTGATGTGCATCGTTGCTTTGCGTAACGGTTTGGCGAAAGACGGCGGGCCAGTAACTTGACTGGCCTTCAACCATCGCGAATGATTAGACGCTGTCTTTGTGCCTTCCGATTGAATTCTGAATCGCCCAAGTTGTGAGCCACCCAAGAACTGGCGTCGTAACCGCGACAACCACGTCGAATGCGATGAACGCATTTGGATATACTTTGGCGCCAACGTTTCTCTGGGGCGGCAACGGCCGCCAAGGCAGTCGCCGTCTATCGCGACACGCTTGATCCCGACGGGTGTCTGGCGCGATTTAGGTCGCAGCTGGCAGAGTGAAAAACCGGGCGCAACGCAAACGGAACGAAGATGCACTAAAGTGTGAGTAGTGAGCAGTTCGTACTTCGTCGCAACGCAAATCGCGTTGCACGGTATTGCTTTGGTCCGTGACTCCGGCCGGCCAATGGGTGTCGGGTTTGTAAGCATTCTGTGAGTTCGAGTTGTAACTCCTGAAAGTCCACAATGGGTCGACGTGGCGCTGTCGAATGGCGAGTCTAGAAAATAGTGGCCGTCTCGTATCCCGGCTGACGGGCTAAATTGATTTCAACACTTTAACTGAACGGCTAGCACTTGAAGGGGGAGGAGGCAGTTTGTGTACGTTATCGAACTACGATCACGATGGTCGAATCGCCGCGCAGAATATATAAGCCTACTTGGCCTTCAATTGAGCGTAGCAACCCAGTCAGATCTTTAATCGATCGCGTTTTCTTCCGATTGACGCCCAAGATAATATCGCCGGGGCGCAAACCGTGTTCCCACGCCGGGCTGCGCGGTTCGATACCGACGACGATGACGCCTTCGATGCGTCCGTACATCGGCATGCCGCGCACGATGTTGGAGACGGCGGCGCCGGCTAATTGCGGCACGCTTTCGCCGCTGGCGCCGAGGACTTCGTAGGGGCGTTCGACTTTTACTTTGGCGATTTTGGTGGCGTCGCCGCGCAGATATTTGAACTCGACCTGTTCGCCGACGGGAACGAGCCCAATGCGGTTGCGCACATCGAAAGAACCGCGGATCGGTTTGCCGTTTACGCTGATGATGACGTCGCGTGGCTTGAGTCCGGCTTTTTCGGCAGGAGAATCGGGTTCGACGTTAGTTACAACCGCGCACGGGGTGTTGGCGCCTACCTTCAACGCCTTGGCGAGATCGGGCGTGACATCTTGTGTTTCCAAGCCGACTCGGCCGCGTCGCACCTCGCCGTTTTTCACCAATTGATGCATGACTTGTTTCGCCATGTTGGTGGGTACAGCGAAGCCGATGCCGACGTTGCCACCGGACGGGCCGATGATGGCGGTGTTGATGCCGATTAGGTGACCGTTGAGATCGATTAACGCGCCGCCGGAATTGCCGGGATTGATCGAGGCGTCGGTCTGGATGAAATCTTCATATCCTTCGATGTTGAGCCCCGTGCGGCCGAGCGCGCTGACGATGCCTGATGTGACCGTTTGGCCGAGGCTGAATGGATTACCGATGGCGACGACGAAGTCGCCGACATTGAGTGCATCAGAATCGCCGATCGGGATGGCGGTGAGGTCTTTCGCGTCGATCTTAAGCAACGCGATGTCAGTGCCCGGATCGGTGCCGACTAATTTCGCTTCGAGCTGGCGGCGATCTTTTAACGTCACCAAAATTTGCTGAGCGTTTTTGATGACGTGATTGTTGGTCAGCACATAACCTTTCGCCGCATCGACGATCACGCCGGAACCGGCGCTGACTTGCGGCGCGCGCTTTTCCGGTACATCGAAGAAGCGCCGGAAAAATGGATCGCGAAAAAGCGGATTGTCTTCGATCGCCGATTTCGACAGCACGGAAATATTCACCACGGCGGGCGAGACTTCTTTGATTAGTGGCGCGAGGGACGGCAACCCCGCGCTGCCAACAGCCACAGGTAGCGCGGCGCTCGCGATGCCATGGCTGAGAGCCAATATCCATGCCGCTCTCCAGGTACTTTTTTTGAGACTAAAGATGCAGTAAATTACGCGCTTCCCAATCGACTTGAAATTCGTTAGCATTGCCTCAATCTAACTTCATCAGTAAACCGAATAACAGTAACATGGCGATTCGGTGCCATTTTTTCAATTCCCGAGGAAGTCCCCATGAACGAACATATTCACCAAGTAACCGACGACAGTTTTCAGGCCGACGTATTGAATTCCGACACGCCCGTGTTGGTAGATTATTGGGCCGAGTGGTGCGGACCGTGCAAGAGCATCGCGCCGATCCTGGACGAAGTGGCGAAAGAATATGCCGGCAAGATCAAAGTAATGAAACTCAATATCGACGAGAACCAAGATACGCCGCGTAAATTCGGCGTGCGCGGTATTCCGACGTTGATGTTGTTCAAGAACGGCAGCGTGGAAGCACAGAAGGTTGGCGCGTTGTCAAAATCGCAACTTTCTGCCTTTATTGACAGCAGCATCTAAACTCAGTATTGTCCTGATTCAAAGCAGGTCTGCAGGCATCAGGCAGACGGCACGTCTGTCTGGTTCCTGTTCTCTTTCCCCAATTTTTCCCTTTTGAACCGATAAGCGGTTAAATCGCATGCACCTATCAGATTTAAAAACCCACCATGTGACCGAGTTGGTCAACATGGCCGTCGAGAATCAAATCGACGGCGCCAATCGCCTGCGTAAACAAGAGCTCATTTTCGCGCTACTGAAAAACCAGGCGAAGCGTGGCGAGAGCATTTTTGGCGAGGGCACGCTGGAGGTGCTGCAAGATGGCTTCGGATTTTTGCGCTCGCCCGATACCTCCTATCTCGCCAGCCCGGACGATATTTACGTCAGCCCATCGCAGATTCGCCGCTTCAATCTGCACACCGGCGATTCGATCGAAGGCGAGATTCGCATCCCGAAAGACGGCGAGCGCTATTTCGCGTTAGTCAAAGTCGATACCGTCAACGGTGAGGCGCCGGAAGTCTCGAAAGGTAAAATTCTTTTTGAGAATTTAACGCCACTACACCCCACTGAACCGCTTAAGCTGGAACGCGATATCAAGTCCGAGGAAAACATAACCGGCCGTATTATCGACATCATCGCGCCGATCGGCAAAGGCCAACGCGGCTTGCTCGTTTCGCCGCCGAAAGCCGGTAAGACCGTGATGCTGCAACACATTGCCCATTCCATCACGGCTAATCATCCAGAAGTTCACCTCATGGTGCTGCTGATCGACGAGCGTCCGGAGGAAGTCACCGAGATGAGTCGCACGGTGAAAGGTGAAGTCATTGCCTCGACGTTCGACGAACCGGCGACGCGTCATGTGCAAGTGGCGGAAATGGTGATCGAAAAAGCAAAGCGTTTAGTCGAACACAAAAAAGATGTGGTCATTTTGCTCGACTCAATTACGCGTTTAGCGCGTGCCTACAACACCGTCGTGCCCGCTTCCGGCAAGGTGTTGACCGGCGGTGTCGACGCCAACGCATTACAGCGGCCCAAGCGATTTTTCGGCGCCGCGCGCAATATTGAAGAGGGCGGTTCGCTCACCATCATCGCCACGGCGCTGATCGAAACCGGCTCGCGCATGGACGATGTGATCTACGAAGAATTCAAAGGCACCGGCAATATGGAAATTCATATCGACCGGCGCATGGCGGAAAAACGTATTTATCCGGCTATCAACGTCAATCGCTCCGGCACGCGGCGCGAAGAATTGCTGATCGAAAAAGAGATCCTGCAAAAGATTTGGGTATTGCGTAAATTGCTCTACCCGATGGACGATCTGGAAGCGATGGAATTTCTTCTCGATAAGGTCAAGGCGACCAAGAACAACAACGACTTCTTTGACTCCATGCGACGCGCTTAAACTTTTTCCCAAAGTCTCTACCCCTCGTCCCTAGCCCGTATTCCCCATGGCCGACAAAGTCATCAAATCCGACACAGAATGGGCGGCGCAGTTGACGCCAACTCAGTATAAAGTTACGCGTAAACACGGCACCGAGCCCGCCTTCAGCGGTGAGCATCACGACAGCAAAGTTTCCGGCACCTACACCTGTATTTGCTGTGGTAATCCGTTATTCAGTTCCGACGCTAAATTCGATTCTGGCACCGGTTGGCCGAGCTATTGGCAGCCGCTTGCACCGGATGTTGTCTCGGAACATGAGGACAACAGTTTTTTCATGCGCCGCACGGAAGTGTTGTGTAGCCGCTGTGATGCGCATTTAGGGCACGTGTTCGAAGACGGCCCAGCGCCGACCGGACTGCGTTATTGCATGAACTCGGCGGCGCTCAAGCTCGAAAAGAGCAAGTAATTCCCTACCTTGCTCGGGTGGGGATGGGTCACGCATTCCGCAAAGCATCATATAATCCCGCTTTAATTTATTCATTTCGCGCCGCAACGACGACGACCTAGGTGGCCATGCTCATGAACGACCCACTCAAAAAATACAATACAGATGACCTACGTATTAAAGAAATCAAGGAGCTTTCGCCGCCGAGCCATATTCTGCGCGAGTTTCCGTTGTCGCCGAACGCCGCCGAGACCACCTTTGAGGCGCGCCAAGCGATCCATCGTATTCTGCACGGCGCCGATGATCGGCTGCTCGTTGTCATCGGGCCTTGTTCGATTCATAACGTGACGGCCGCTCAGGAATATTCGGTACGATTACTTGAGCAAAAACGTGCTCTGGAAAAGGATCTGTTAGTCGTCATGCGTGTTTATTTTGAAAAGCCGCGCACCACGGTGGGTTGGAAAGGATTGATTAACGATCCGGATCTGGATGGCAGCTTCCAGATCAACAAAGGTCTGCGCACGGCGCGCCGACTGCTGCTCGAATTAAACGAGCAGGGCATGCCTGCCGCGACCGAATACCTTGACATGATTTCCCCGCAATACGTCGCCGACCTCATCAGTTGGGGCGCCATCGGCGCGCGCACCACCGAGAGCCAAGTGCATCGCGAGTTGGCGTCTGGATTGTCGTGCCCCGTCGGGTTCAAAAATGGCACGGACGGCAATCTCAAAATCGCCGTCGACGCCATTCGCGCATCGCAGGGCGCCCATCATTTTCTATCGGTCACGAAAGCCGGACATTCCGCTATCGTATCGACGACCGGCAATGAAGATACCCACATCATTTTACGCGGCGGCAAACTACCGAATTATGACGCGGCCAGCGTCGCGGCGGCCGCTCAGGAACTCGGCAAAGCCGGCCTTGCGGCACGGGTAATGATCGACATGAGCCACGCCAACAGCTCGAAGGACTATGCGCGCCAGATGGTCGTTGCCGATGATATCGCGACGCAAATCGGTGGCGGCGACGATCGCATTTTCGGCGTCATGGTCGAGAGTCATTTAAATCCCGGTCGCCAAGATCTTGTGCCCGGCAAAGAACTCGTTTACGGCCAGAGCATCACCGATGCGTGCATCGGCTGGGACGACAGCGCGGCGATGCTGCAAACGCTCGCCGCGGCCGTTCGCGCGCGCCGCCTGGCGCTCGCGAGCTAGTCCGCGTAACGCGTATCAAGCGCAAGAATAATTTCTTTAAACACCTTGCCTGGGGCCTTTGCTGTGCTTGGCTGGCCCTAGGCCAGTGCCTAGCCTATGGCTACCCGATTCTGGCAGGGCATGCCCTGGAGGCCATACCGCGGTTGGCGCTTGGCGATGATGGCCATGAAATAAAAATTCAGCAAGCGGCACAGCGCATCATCTCCCTCGCGCCGCATTTAACGGAATTAGTCTTTGCTGCCGGCGCCGGCCAAAAATTGATTGCCGTCAGCGCCTACAGCGATTTTCCCGAAGCGGCGAGATTGTTACCACAAGTGGGCGATGCCTCGAATCTCGATCTCGAACGCATCGTCATGCTCAAACCGGATTTGGTGCTCGCCTGGAAAAGCAACATCAGCCCCTTCGCCGTCGAGCGCTTGCGTCGCCTTTCCATTCCCGTTTACGTCACGGAAACGCGCCGCCTGGTAGGCATTCCCGTGCTGTTGAAAAGCATGGGTACCCTGGCGGGAACGTCAGCCGTGTCCGAACTCGCCGCGAAGAATTTTGAAGATCAATTGCGCCAACTCCGGCAAACTGCCCGCGGCAAAATGATCGTTCCGACCTTCATCGAAATTTGGCACGATCCGCTGCTTAGTGTCAACGCAGCGCACGTGATGAGCGAAGTAGTGTCGCTATGTGGCGGGAAAAATATACTCGCCGAAGCGCCGATGTTAACCCCGAGCATCAGCCTGGAAACCTTGCTGGACGCCGATCCCGGCGCGATCATCGGCGGCGGATCGGCGGCGACGGCAGAAGATTTTTTCGGCGTGTGGAAAAAACATCCGAGACTCGATGCCGTGAAGCGCGGCAATATTTTCCACGTCAATCCGGATTGGATTCAGCGGGCGACGCCGCGGATTTTGCTGGGGGCGAAGGTGATTTGTGACGGGCTTAAGCAGGCGCGGATGAGTCTACTGAAATAATAGTGGACAGCGCGCACCGATTTGTCATTCCCGCGTACGCGGGAACCCATGCTGCCGTGCTTCTGCTAAAGCCCTATGGATTCCCGCCTACGCGCGAATGACACAGTTGGAGATTTTAAGTTGTTACCTCAGCGTCCGCGCGGATCGTCGCTGGGATTGATATACTTAATCCCGCTCTCGGGACCTTCGCCGCTTTCCTGAATGATGACTTCTTCATCCTTGGTGGCGCTGAAATGGCCGGTATTCGCCGGTGTGAAATAGAACGTGCCGGCGGGAAACGCCTGCAGCTGAGATTCGTCGAATGTATCGCCGATCGCGGAATAATAGGTGCCTTTGAGCACCGTCACCGTGCGCACATCGGGATGTTTGTGTGGTGGCAGTTTGTAGCCCGGCGGAAACTTGGCGCGGAAGATAAACGGCCCGGGCTTGTTCGGTGCGCCGTAGATCATCATGAATTGCATGGTTGGCGGAACCGTGGAATTGACCAGCCAATTTTCTTCACCGAGGGGAACGCTCGGCATAATCACGCGATCTTGCGCAAGGCAAGCGATGCTCAACACGATGAAACTCAACCCGCAAATCCATTGTCGAATTTGAGTCATGTTTAAGAAAGCTTTAATTAAACAATTTCCGGTTGTATTTTGCGATTGACATGCGCAATATAACAAATTAGCGTTTATACCGATATGTTTACAACAAACCGCACGATGGAGTGTCGATGAAATCAATTATCGTTGCCGTGTTGGCCGCAGCGCTTGCAAGCTGTGCCTCACAGGCGCCCAGCGCCTTGCCAAAGAAAACAGCGACCGCGCCCTATGGCACGGCGACCTTCAGTCCCTATGCCGACATCGACGAGGTGAAGCAGCTTAGGGCGGTGTACGACTTTTATTTTCCGAATCCCAATGGGGTGCCATTGGTGTTGTCCGCCATCAGTTCCTTGATGGCGCAGACCGCCGAATTCGGCCCCCATGATTTCGAGCCGTTGAAAATCGTCGTGGTGTCCCACGGGCCTGAATTGGTCGTATTCGCGAAGCGCAACTATGCAAAGTATAAAGAAACGGTGGATCGCGCCGCGAGCTTAGCGCAACAAGGGGTGAAATTTGAGATTTGTCGCGGTGCGGCGGCGGCATTGAATTTTGTGCCGGAGGATTTTCACGGCTTCGCCGTCGTGGTGCCCTCCGGCCCCTACGCGTTGACCTATTGGCAAATGAAGGGCTATGGCCTCATTCCGGGCGGCTTGACCGACCCGCAGCGCTACACGAATGCGTTTAACAAAAACGATGTCCCACCGAAACCGAACGGCGAACGCACTTCCACTAAGGGGAATTTAAAGACCCGGTCCGCTGTTAGCTTTTACGGCGGTTTGCCCAGCGTAAGCGAATAACGGTGATGGCTGCGCCGAGCAACAACACGCCGGACACTTGACCGATGCGCTCATCGGAATTGGCGAGGGCGAATACGCCGACGACGGTGTACATATAGGGGGAGACTTCGTACCAGATTGTTTCGAGAGCCATTGTTATTCCTTATAATCGCTGAATACGGTATTTGTTGTTACATATTGATAGCACGCCAAAACGCCCCGGGCAAGACGAGTGTCATATTTCAGCCAACCCCCTTGCCACGAGGCAGTAGCGATGCGGCTCTTGGCGCATGCCATGCCAAGAGCCTACCCGGGTGCGGCTTCTGGCGATGCCTAAAAATACTACGCTGTCATTCCCGCGAAAGCGGAATCCATGCTGACTATCATGCGCCAAATGGATTTCGCTTTCGCGGGAATGACGGGGTGGCCGGGGGCTACAACTAATAAAACTTGCGCGGAAGTAATTCGCGCTACTTTCAAGGTAGGCTTAGCAGGCGCTATCGTAAGCGCTATGCTTGTCAGTTCATTCAGAATCAAGGCACATCATGGCCAAGCTATTCGATCTAAGCGGTAAAGTCGCGATTGTCACCGGCGGTAACGGCGGAATCGGTTTGGGCATGGCGACTGGTCTCGCAGAAGTGGGGGCGACCATCGTGATCGCGGCGCGCGACGCAGAGAAAAATGCAAAGGCCGTTGCCGCATTGCGAACGTTGGGAGTAAAAGCCAGCTCGCGCACCCTGAATGTGACTGATGAGGCTGCATGTAAATTACTCATTCAGCACGTAAGTGCGCAATACGGCCGCATCGATATTCTGATCAACAACGCCGGCATCAACATTCGCAAGCAGCCGCAGCAATACAGCCTCGATGAATGGAAGTCCGTCATCGACACCAACCTATCCAGCGCGTTTATTTTAAGTCAGGCGGTTTATCCGGAATTATTGAAGAACGGCGGCGGAAAAATTATCAACATCGGGTCCATGACTTCGATATTCGGCGCGCCGTTCGCCGCGGCCTACAGCGCGAGCAAGGGCGGTATCGTG
Organism: Burkholderiales bacterium; assembly: GCA_046598945.1. Lineage (GTDB taxonomy): Bacteria > Pseudomonadota > Gammaproteobacteria > Burkholderiales > JALYOK01 > JALYOK01. The sequence goes on from JBKJHT010000121.1 coordinate 47,700, forward strand.
CAACTGACCAAGGCGTTGGCTTGTGCATGGGCGAAGGACAACATCCAAGTCAATGCCGTGCTGCCGGGGTGGATCGATACGGACCTAACCATCCAGGCGCGCAAAGAGGTGGAGGGATTGTACGAGCGCGTGTTGACGCGCACACCGGCGGGGCGTTGGGGCAAGCCGGAGGACCACGCCGGTGTCGCGGTGTTTCTCGCGAGCGCTGCGTCGGATTTTGTTACCGGCGCCGCGATCCCGGTCGACGGCGGCTATTCGTCGATGGCCTAGGCGACGGCTTTGGGTGCGTAATCGTCCGCTACCATCGGCGCGATTCGGCCCAAGCCGTCAAACTGCAACGGTTCCAATTTGCCGAGAATCTCGAATTCGTTGGGCCGGTTCTTGGCATCGGCGTACAGCGCTTCGGAAATCTGAATGTGGCTCAAGTGCAAGGTGTCGGTGACGCGCACAATTTTCAGATCCTCGAACTTCACCCGCACCACGCTCTTAATGGCGAGCGCGATGGCATCGTGTTCGGTGTTCATAATGATCGGGATCGCCGCGCCATCGAGATAGGTCGAGGTGATGACGTTGGCGTAGGTGAGGAAAATATCCATGTCCTTGTAAAGCTGCATGGTAATCACATCGGCGCCACCGAGGCCGGTCGCGTTGCCGTGGGTTTCGGGTGTGAGTCCCAACACGGCGATTTTCTTGATGTCCGGCTTCATGTTCCATTCCGTACCGCGACAATTGCGGCCGGTGATATTGGGGTCCATGCCGGAGCCGGAAATGTTTTTGCCGATGCGCTCGACGATCAACACGTCGATTTCGTCGAACTTAATACGCGGCATGAATTCTTTCGCTTTCGCTTGCAACACCGCTTCGCGTTCGAACAAAGTCTCGCCGGGAACGGCTTCGATGATCGCCGTTTCGTCATGGGGATTTTCCACCATCGCGATGCTGAACAGGAATTTGCTTTTGGCCATAATCATTTTTGCGGCTTCCGGCAACAAGGTGCCGAAAACGTCCATGCCTTGGGTGTGTAAGCTGGTCGCGCCGATGATTTTGCCCATGCCGATGGTCATCATTTTGACGATGCCCGATTCGATTGCCGCACGGAAATTCGTGTGGGGTTTGACCCGACACACCAACACAATGCCGTCGGCTTCGCTCGCAAGTTTGTCTTGGTAAATCGGGATGCCGCTCGAATGCGTGCCGACTTCGATCACCTCCATCGAGGAGCGAATCTCGCAGCCGCAATACGCAGCGGTGATGCCGTAGCCTTCCAAAACCTCGCTTTGGGTTTCCGCCGTGCCGCCGCCGTGGCTGCCCATGGCCGGAAAGATAAAAGGCTTGGCGCCCAGGGCTTTCAAGTTATCGACTGTCGCTTTGGCCGCTTCGGCGACGTTGTTAATGCCGCGCGAGCCGCAACCCACCGCGATGCTCATACCGGGCTTAATCTTGGCGCGGATCTCCGGGCGCTTGAATTCCTCGTTGATGGTGGCGGTGACGCTGGCCAGTTTTTCTGTTTTGAATTTCTGCCGAACTTCGACCATGCGCGGCAAGGGGAAATCCAATCCGCCTGCGATGTTGGTTTCGATTTTATTGCCGATCATAATGGTCTCCTAAGTGCGTTCGGTGGGGCGGGGCGAAGTCATCCCAATTTGCGTATTTTTCTGCCATTCCCACGAAAGCGGGAATCCAATTTCGCGATCCAATGGATTCCCGCCTTCGCGGGAACGACAAATCACATATATCATGCGTGTCTTAGCTCACATTCTATCAAAATGATCACAGATAAACTGAATATTCATAACGCGCTCCGAAGCCTCAGCGTCGGTCTCGGTTTTGCCATGCTTTTCATTTTCAACGTCGGTACGAATCACGCTGCCGTCGTCGATATCCAAATCGAATCGCGCTCGCCGGTATTGCAAGGTAAAGAATTCGGCAGTGTCGGCGCTTACGAAAAACTCGAAGGCATCGTGACCTTTGCGCTCGATCCGGCACACGCGGCAAACGCTAAGATCGTCGATCTCGATAAAGCGCCTCACAACATGGAAGGCTTGGTCTATGCCCAGGCAAATTTCATGGTGCTGCAGCCGAAGGATGCCAGCAAGGCCGCAGGTGTTGGCGTGCTGGAAGTGAGCAACCGCGGCGGCAAGTCCCTGCTGCCCTATTTCAATGGCGGTACGCACACCAACGATCCGCTGCGCGACAAAGATTTCGGCGACGGATTGCTGATGCGGCGTGGCTATACGTTGATGTGGGTCGGCTGGCAGTGGGACGTGCCGCCCGCGCCGAAAGTGCTGCAACTGTCCGTGCCGATCGCCAAGGATAAGGACGCGACCATCAAAGGTTGGGTACGCTCGAATCGCGTAATGGAACAAGAAGAGACCATGATCGCGCTGTCCCATCGCAATCATTTTCCCTACGTCGCGATCGATCAGGATGATCCCGGCGCCACGCTCACCGAGCGAAATACGCGCGATGGGCCGGGCACGATTGTTCCGCGCGGCAAGTGGTGGTTTATCAGCGGCACCAGTAGCATCGAGGGTGCGGACTTCATGAGTAAAGAAGGCGGTTTTGCTCCCGGCAAGATTTACGAAGTCGTCTATCGCTCCCAGGATCCGCGCGTGGTGGGGATGGGTTTTGCCGCCGTGCGCGATTTCATGAGCTACGCCAAATATGAACCGTCCAGCCCGTTTAAAGTAAAGTATGGATTGGCCTTCGGTGTGTCCCAGACCGGCCGCTTCTTACGCCATTTTCTCTTTGAAGGATTTAACAAAAACGAGCGCGAGCGCCAAGTGTTCGACGGCATGTTGATTCATGCTGCCGGCGCCGGGCGCGGTAGTTTCAATCACCGTTTCGCGCAGCCCTCGCGCGATGGCCATCGCTTTTCCGCCTTTAATTATCCGACCGATTTATTTCCGTTTTCCAGCGCGCCGCAGACGGATCCCGAATCCGGCGTTACGGCGGGTTTGTTACCGAAAACCCATTTACCGAAAATTTTCTATACCAATTCCGGTTACGAATATTGGTCGCGCGCCGCGTCTTTGATTCATACCACGATCGATGGCAAGAAAGACATCGAGCCGATGGAAAACGAGCGCATCTATCACCTGGCGAGCGGGCAGCATTTTGTCATTCCCTTCCCCCCGACGGAAAAGCTGCGTGGAACGGATATTTATCTGGGCAATTCGCTCGATTATTTGGTTAATTTACGTGCTCTACTGCCGCGACTGGCCGATTGGGTTACAAAAGACGATGCTCCGCCTAAGAGCGCCTATCCAAGAGTTTCAGATGGCATGCTGGTAGAGCCAATATCCATGCGCTTTCCCAAGGTGTCTGGCCTGAAAACCGCGCAGGTCGCCCATGTCCCGCAACGCATGGATTTTGGCCCACGTTGGAAGCAAGGCATCGTCGACTATGAGCCGCCGAAACTCGGCAAGCCCTTTGGCGTGTTGATTCCGCAGGTGGATGAATTCGGCAACGAGTTAGGCGGTATTCGCAATATCGAAATCGCGGTGCCGCTCGGAACGTACACGCCTTGGGCGTTGCGCACCGGATTGCCCGGCGCGCAGGACGAGTTGCGCGATTTTTACGGCACTTGGCTACCGCTTTCCAAGGCGACAAACGCACAAGACTCGCGCCCTGCGGTGAAGGATCGTTATGTGGACAAAAATGACTATCTCGAGCAAGCCAAAAGCGCGGCTCAGTCATTGATAAAAGGCGGTTATTTAATAGAAGAGGATACGGATCGGGTGCTCGATCGGGCGGCACAAACCTGGGATCGAATCAATCGCTAAGTTATTGGCGTGGCGCGACGGAATTTTTCTTGCGAATCAATTTTCCAGCGGCTACACTGACTTCAGTTTTTGGGGGAGAATTCGCAACACTCTCCCTTGTCTTTTCCCGCCAGCTCCACCATTGAACATTTTTTTAATGCACCATAGGCGCATCGATGAGAATTAGCATTTTCGGTTTAGGTTATGTCGGGGCGGTGTCCGCCGGTTGTTTAGCAGCCGACGGCCATACGGTGATCGGCGTCGAGCCGAACGCCACCAAAGTGAAATTGATTAACGACGGCGTGACGCCGATTATTGAAAAAGACATCGGTGAGATCATTGCCAAAGCCGTCACGGAAAAACGCCTGTGGGCGACGACCGATGTGGCTAAAGCGATCAACGATTCGGAACTGTCGATCGTTTGCGTAGGCACGCCGAGTGAGCGCAACGGCAGCTTGGATCTGCGCTACATCCGTAGCTGTTGCGAAGAAATCGGCCGGGCGCTGCGCGGCAAATCAAACTGGCACAACGTCACCATCCGCAGCACGATTTTGCCTGGCACGATGCGCAGTATCATCATCCCCATGCTGGAGGAATCGAGCGGCAAAAAAGCCGGCGTCGATTTTGGCATTTGCAACAATCCTGAATTTTTGCGCGAAGGCACGGCGGTGTACGACTATCGCAATCCGCCCAAAACCGTCATCGGCGAAAACGATGCGCGTAGCGGCGATGTCCTCGCCGGTTTATATGCCCACTTGCAAGCGCCGCTGATTCGAACCTCGGTGGAAACGGCGGAAATGGTGAAATACGTCGACAACGTGTGGCACGCGGTCAAGGTGGCATTCGCCAATGAGATCGGCAATATCTGCAAGCCGCTGAGTATCGACAGCCACGAAGTAATGGGCATTTTCTGCCAGGACATCAAGCTCAATTTATCACCCTATTACCTTAAGCCGGGCTTCGCCTTTGGTGGTTCCTGCCTGCCGAAAGATTTGCGCGCGTTGTCGTACAAAGCCAAGGCGCTGGATCTGGATTTGCCGCTGCTCGCCAGTGTGATTCCGAGCAATGAAGTGCAGATCGATCGCGCATTCAAGTTGATCAGCGACCGCAATGTTAAGAAAATTTCCATCCTTGGTTTTTCTTTTAAAGAAGGCACCGACGATTTGCGCGAGAGTCCCGTAGTTGAATTAATTGAGCGCTTAATCGGCAAGGGCGCCGATTTGCGGCTGTACGATAAAAACGTTGCCCTCGCCGCGCTGACCGGCGCCAATCGCGATTACATTCTCAACCACATCCCGCATATTTCGCGCTTGATGGTCGACAACGTGAAGGCTGCCGTCGATCACGCTGACCTCATTATCATCGGCAACAAATCGCCGGAGTTTGTCGACTGGATCGATAAAATTCCTGCTGACAAACACATTATCGATCTGGTGCGTATCGCGAAAAGCGTTCGCCCGGTCGAGAATTACGAAGGGATTTGCTGGTAAGCCGCGGTGAAATCCGTTTGGCTCACGACGAATTTTTTGCACCCGATGAATCGGGGCGGGCGGATTCGCACCTACAATATTCTCAAAGAACTTTACCAAACGGATGCGGTGACGTACCTAGGCTTCGACGGACAGATGCCCGGAGAAGAGCCACTGAAGCGCGCCTCCGAGTACTGCACACGCGCGATTGCGGTGACTCACCGCGAAACCCAGCGCGGACAGATTGCTTTTTTTGCCGAACTCGCCGGAAATTTGTTTTCGCTGCTGCCTTACTCGGTGGCGAAGCTGCGCTCCAGGGAACTCAAAGATATATGCCAAACGGAACTGACTCGTTCCGATCTCGACTATCTGGTCTGTGATTTCGTTCATGCTGCGGTGAACATGCCGCGCGGGATTCCCGTGCCGGGCATTTTATTTCAACATAATGTCGAGGCCGTTATTTGGGAACGCCTTTATCAGCAACAAACTAATCCACTCATGGGCAAGTATTACGAAATGCAGTGGCGGCGGATGTTCAATTTTGAGCGTGACGCCTGCCGTCGTTTTGATACGGTCATCGCGGTTTCGGAAAATGACGCGGCGAAAATGCGTGCCGACTATGGCTTGCATCACGTAGTCGCCATTCCGACTGCAGTGGATACCGACTACTTCCAACCACACCCCGACGTGCCGCGTACGCCGAATACCCTGGTGTTCACCGGATCACTCGATTGGACGCCGAACATCGACGGTCTGCGCTGGTTCGTCGATTTAGTCTTGCCCCTCGTGGCGCGGGCTGTTCCGAACGTGAAACTAAAGGTGGTCGGGCGCAATCCACGTTCCGATTTGGTTGCCGCTATCAAGGGATGTTCCGGCGTGGAGTTGATCGGCCGCGTGCCCGATGTGCGACCGCACGTGCAGGGCGCGACAGCGTCCGTCGTGCCATTGCTGGTAGGCGGCGGCACGCGCATGAAAATTTTTGAATCCCTCGCGCTGGATACGCCGGTGGTTTCCACCACGATTGGCGCCGAGGGTTTGCCGCTTGAACCGAACTATCACATTTTGATCGCCGATACGCCGGAAGATTTTTCGCGCGCGACCATCGAATTGTTGCGCAATCAAGCGTACAGCGCAGCCATGGGTGTGCGCGGCGGCAATTACGTGCGCGAAAAATTCGGTGCGGCTGCCGTCGCGCACGAATTCGCAGCGATTTGCCACGCCACGGTCGAGCGGGTACGCGGCCCTCGACGCAGATCTTGAGCGCAGGGCACTGGCCTGCAAGCCAGTACTGGTGCGGTTCTCAGCCCGGTTTTTGAGAGCAAAAACGACGTCGGCGCCGTTATAGCATCCTTGCGGCCTTGGTTTTTGATACAATTTCCATCTCACAAATAGGCGCATCAATACCCATGACCTACGTCGTCACCGAAACCTGCATCAAATGCAAATACACCGACTGTGTCGATGTCTGTCCCGTCGATTGTTTTCGCGAAGGGCCGAATTTTCTGGTGATCGAGCCCGACGAGTGTATCGACTGCACGCTGTGTGTCGCCGAATGCCCGGTCGAGGCGATTTATGCCGAGGATGACGTGCCGGAAAATCAACGTCACTATATTCAACTCAACGCCGAACTGTCGCGCGAATGGAAGCCGATTATCGAGCGCAAAGAGGCCCCGGCCGATGCGGACGAGTGGGCGAAAATAAAAGAAAAAGCGCATTTGCTGGAGAAGTGATACTTAGCGCAACGCCTACTTATTGCTATGACCAACGAGCCCGGCCTAACGACTAACGTTGCGCCGGGCTCGAGTTTTTTACCGGCCGCCGCGGTGCAAATCATCGCCTGCGCAGCGTCGGCGGACTTGTCTGATGTGGTTGTGCTGGTGCCGAATTTGTACGTCATTCCAGCGTTGCAAAAAGCATTGCAGCGCGCCGCCAACGCGCCGACGTTGCTACTGCCAACTATCACCACGCTCGATTTGTGGGCCAAGTCCAGCGCGATTTCCCACGCGATTATTCCCGAGAGTCGTCGGCTGGCGTTACTCTACGGCGCCTTGCGCAAGTCCGGCTGGTTTTCCGGCATCGACTTGTGGCGCGTGGCTTCGGATGCGCTTGCGCTGATCAACGACTGTGGGCGCCACGGCGTCGCGCTGCCCCAGGACGCGGCTGATTTTCAGCGCGTGATCCGGCAGGCATTGCGCGCAACGGACAATCACGCGATCCAATTCGAGGCGCGATTGGTGCATGAATTGTGGCGCGCATTACAAACTAACGCTGAGAATGAGATTGACGAGCCGGGCGCCCATGTGTTGCGGCTGGCGCAGCTTGCGCAACAGGCGAACCGGCCACTTTTTGTTGTTGGCGTTGCCGACACAACTCAAGCCGAGGATGCGTTTTTCCGGCGCTACGCACAACGCCGACCGGTGACGATCATCGCCATCGGTGAACCCGAAAGTTGTGCTGCGTCGCCGTTATTCGCGCTGTTGAGTTGCGCCTGGAACACGGCGCAATCGGCGCAACCGCTGATCGATAGGGCCGCAGCATTTCGCGCCAAACATGATTTGAATCCGATTTCAAACAATCTAGGTCTCTTCTCCGCCCAGAGTCTTGAGCAGGAGGCTCAAGCCGTTGCGTTGACGGCGCGGCGCTGGTTGTTCGAAGGCAAGCGATCGATCGCAATAATTGCCCAAGATCGGTTGACGGCGCGTCGCGCGCGCGCTTTGCTTGAGCGTAACAATATTCTTATCGCCGACGAGAGTGGCTGGACGTTGTCGACGACGACGGCGAGTAGTGTCGTCATGGGTTGGCTCGAACTCATCGCCACGGATTTCCATTTCCGCAACCTGCTTGATCTGGTCCGCTCGCCGTTCTTGTTGTCGAACATTGCGCAGGCGGAACGCGAAGCCTTGACGAGCGAATTGGAAACATTGTTGGTCGCTTCCGACTATATCGGCGGAATAAATCGGCTGCGCCCTATTCTTGAGCGCCCCGGCTTATCCCCGAATCTCGACCGCATTGCGCGGCTATTGTTGCAAAGCGCGAACTTATTTACGCGCAAGCAGCGGTCGCTCGCGCGCTGGTTGAGCCTGCTGATGCAGAGCTTGGAGCGGCTAGAGGTCACGGACTCTCTCGGTGCCGATGCCGCAGGCGCCGATTTATTGCGTCTATTACGTTCGCTCGAGGCGGAACTCGACGGCGACAGCGAAACCCATTCCTTCGCGGAATGGCGTCGCTGGTTGGATCAACAGTTAGAGAACGCGAGCTTTCGCGATGTGGCCATCGACAGCCCGGTGCTGTTGACCCATCTTGGCCTGACCGATGGACGCGCCTTTGATGGCGTCGTGATTCTCGGCGCGGACGCGGATCACTTGCCGTCCACGAAAGAGACGGCGTTGTTCAACGAATCGGTTTCGAATCAACTGGGATTGCCGAGCGGGGCCGCGCGACGGGCGTTGGAACGGCAGCGCTTGATGCTCCTCATCGCCCAGTCCGGCGCAGTGTTCATTACCTGGCAAGGAACGAAGGATGGCGAAGCGAATTTGCCGTCGCCCTATTGGGCACAACTTCGGGTGTTTCAGCGCCTCGCTTACGATTGCGATCTGATCGATCGCGAACTTCCGGCAATGATGGAATTCCTCGCGCGATCGCAATCGGTCGCCGTGCCGATCACGGCGCCGGTCTTGAGCATGCCGCAACCCCATGCGCCCGGACTATTGCCACAGCGCGTAACGGCCTATGACTATGGCAGCTTGATTGCCTGCCCGTATCAATTTTTTGTGCGCCGCATGCTCGGGCTGCGTGCGAGCGACGAAGTGGTCGAGGCGTTGGAAAAGAAAGACTACGGTGAATTGGTGCATCGTATTTTGTCGCAATTTCACCAACGCCATCCGCTGGTGAGCAATCAGGCGGACGCTGATTTGATCGCGGCGCTGCATGCGATCACGTTGGCGGTTTTTAGTGATGCGCCTGCCGAAGATTATTTTTCAAGGGCCTGGCGCTTGCGTTGGGAGGCGATCATTCCGGCTTATATCGAGTGGCAGCGCGAGCGCGAGCAGCAAGGCTGGGTTTGGCAGGCGACGGAGATTTCACAGGAGCGGCCGCTGGCGCTCGCGACGGGCCAAAGCGTGCAACTGCGCGGGCGCCTGGATCGAATCGACAGCCGGCGTGACGATGACGGCGCAGAACAGTTCGCCGTGCTCGACTACAAAACCGGCAATCACACTGCAATAAAAAAGCGTGCGGAGAATCCCGACGAGGACAGCCAGTTGCCGTTCTATGGAATGATTGCGGAATCGATTCCGGCGGTGCTTGCCTATGTCGGGCTGGACGATGCGCCCGTCAAGACATTCGCCATGAAGGGCGAGGTCGTCGACGTTATCGCAATGCACAGTTCGCGCCTTGAGCAAACCTTAAACAGCATCGCCGAAAGTGCGAACCTGCCGGCCCACGGGGTCGATGCCGTTTGCAACTATTGCGAAGCGCAAGGGATTTGCCGACGCCGCTATTGGGAAGGCGGCAATGGCGGCTGAACCTGTCGATATGTTGGCCGCGCTCGATCCGGAAAAAAGCGTCGTCGTCGAGGCGTGCGCCGGCAGCGGAAAAACTTGGTTGCTGGTGTCGCGCATCATTCGCTTGTTGCTGGCGGGCGTAGCGCCGGGAGAAATTCTCGCGATCACCTTTACCCGCAAAGGCGCGCGCGAAATGCAGGAGCGACTGCATGGGTGGCTTGAGGAATTGGCGACTCGACCGGACCAGTGGGTCGAGCATTTTCTGCGCGAGCGCGGCATCGGCGCAACCGAAATATCACCGCTGACGGCCACCGCACGAAGTCTGTTCGAGCGCGTGTTGACGGCCCAGCCCGGCATTAGGATCAATACCTTTCACGGTTGGTTCGCCGAGCTGGTGCAGCGTGCACCGTTGCAAGCCGGCATGGCCAAAGGTTACGGGCTGACCGAGGCGGTACATGGCTTGGAGCAGGAAGCGTGGCAGCGTTTTGGCACGGCGTTGGCGACACCCGCCGCAAGTCTGCCACAGGCGGCGCTGGATGATTTGTTTCGCGCGATTGGTTTGCGCAATACGCGAACCCTGCTCGGCCGCTTCCTGGATAAACGCCCGGAATGGTGGAACTACGCGGCCGGGCAGGGCGATCCTGCCGGTTTTGCCGTTGCTGAGTTTACCCGCCAGGTCGGTGTTGATTTGCAAACCGACTACCTTGAGGCATTGCTAAACGACGCGGTTTTTCTCGACGACTTGCGATGCCTATTTCGCGCCCTGAGCGATGCCGGCACGAAGCAAAAAGAAGTTGCGCTGGGCATCGACTTAGCACTGGCCATGAACGATCGCCGCGAACAATTTCTCGCGCTGGTCGCGGCGCTGTTTACCAAATCCCAGACCGTACGTAAAGCATTGCAAAGCTATTGCGAACAGGCTGAGGTGCGCGTGCGTCAAGCGGCGGACAACATTATCGACAGACTAACGGCAACGCAGCATGCACTGACCGAGCAGCGTGCTTTGCGCCTAAATCGCGCCGCGTTCATCGCCGCTCAATCCTTGCTTGAGCACTATCAGCAATTGAAAGCGGAACGCAGCGTAATGGATTTTACCGACGTGGAATACGCCGCCTACACCTTGCTGCGGCATTCCGATTTTGCCGAATACATGCAGTACAAACTCGACAGCCGCTATCGACATATTTTGCTCGACGAATTTCAGGATACTAATCCATTGCAATGGATGACCTTGCAAGCATGGCTGCAAGCCTCGTCTGATGCGGATCTCCGGCCAACGGTGTTTTTGGTCGGCGATCCCAAACAGTCGATTTTTCATTTTCGCCGCGCCGACGCGCGGCTTTTTTCCCACGCGACGGAATTTTTGCGCAGCGAATATCAAGCGCTCGTGCTGCAACAGAACTTATCGCGGCGCAGCGGCGTCGCGGTATTGGGCGCGGTGAATGCGCTATTCACCACGGTGAAACATTTGAGCGGCTTCGTCCCCCATGTTGCCTACGATCAAACGTTAGCGGGTGCGGTATGTCTGTTGCCGTTGCCGCCGCAAGCCACTGAACAAAATGGCGCGAAGCATAGCCCCGACGCGCTGCGCAATTTGTTGACCACGCCGCAGCCGAGTAGCGACGATCAACGCCGTGCCGACGAGGCCGCCGAGCTTGCGCGTGGTGTCCAACGCATCGTTTCATCGTGGCAAGTTCAAGACGCGGGAACGCTGCGCCGCGCTTCCTATCGCGATGTGATGATTTTGACCCGAGGCCGCACCCAGTTGCAGCGCTACGAAGCGGCGTTACGCGCAGCGGGTATCCCTCACATCAGTGCCCGTCACGGCGGCCTGCTCGATAGCCTGGAAGCGCAGGATTTAATCGCGTTGTTGCAATTTCTGTTGCGCCCCAGCGACAGCTTGAGCCTGGTTCACGCACTGCGTGCGCCGTTGTTCGGTTGTTCCGACGAGGATTTGGTTGCGCTGGCGCAGATGTCCGGTGGCGATTGGTGGCAACGCCTTGATGCCCTGGGCGACGATTTATCACCGACACTGCGGCGCGCGCGCGACGCTCTGCTGCGTTGGTTGCCGCTTGCAGCTAATCTACCGGTACACGATTTACTCGATCGCATCTACTTCGAATCCGATCTTGAACAACGTTACGCGATGGCCGTGCCGAGTGCCATGGCGCAATCGGTTCAGGCCAACCTCATGGCCTTCATCGAGCTCAGCCTCACCATCGACAGCGGTCGTTATCCAAGCTTGGGTCGCTTCCTCGCGGATTTAACGGCCTTGGGTGATGCACCGAACAACGAGGCGCCGGACGAAGGCAGCGTGGGCGATATCGGCAACGTGGTGCGCATCATGACGGTTCACGGCGCAAAAGGCCTAGAGTCGCCAATCGTCTGGATGATCGATGCGACGTTTACACCGAAATCACGCGATGCCTACGATGTTCTGGTGACCTGGCCAACCGGCGCCCAACGGCCAGATCATTTCAGTTTTCTCACAACCAAAAATGAGCGCGGCCCGGCACGCGAACGTTATCTTGCGGATGAGGCGGCGATTCAAGTGCAAGAGGATGCGAATCTGCTTTATGTCGCCATGACGCGGGCGAAGCAATACCTAATTGTCAGCGGAAACCAAGTCGGTTCCGGCGGCGGGAACTGGTACGAGGCATTGGCGAGCGTTGCGCCGCCAACTGAATTGCCGCTAATGGCCACGCCCATATTAGATAAAGTTAACCCGACCGCAGAGACCTATCCGCGCGATCTCCCCGATTGGTATAGCACGCCCAGGGCGCACGGCGAGCGAAAATTAGCCGCGCCCGACAACCATCGCGACTACGGTATTCAACTGCACGCCTTGCTCGAAGCGGCGCGCGATGGTGTCGTGCCGCAGATGGCGGCGACGCATGTGTTGCGGAACGCTGACGCAGCGACACGCGACGCATTATTGAAGCAGGTAAACGCCATCCTGCGCGCACCTCATCTGGGAATATTTTTCGACGCGCGTCACTTTCGCGCGGCGCGCGACGAGGTAAGTTTGATCGATTGCGACGGTGATTTGTTACGCATCGATCGTATCGTCGAGTTCGACGACAGCGTTTGGGTATTGGATTACAAAAGCGCGGCGAGCAAGGTGGTTCGGGCGTCCGCTTTCATGGCCGACTATCGCCAGCAGTTGCAGCGTTATCGACGTGCGTTAAAGAGCATTTATCCGGATAAGATGTTGCGCTGTGGTTTGATTTTCGGCGACGCGGTGTTGGAGGAAATCGAGTAGCTCGCGACAGCGCGGTCACTACATGTCAATGTGAGCGCAATGAACTTCAATAACTGACGCGCCTAAAACCTTACTTCCCCATCAACGCCGGTATGGATTTAAGGATGCGATTTTCCATGCGCACGAAGTACGGGCCGGCTTTCGCGAGATAGGCTTGCCATGCCGGATCGGCTTGCATCTGCGCGCGCTTTTGTTCACGCTCCGCCATGCTCTCGTAGGCCCACATGTGAACGATATGATTGACCGGGCCGACTTCGCCGATAAAATAGCCAAAGGGTTTGCCGAGGTGTTTCGTTTGTACGGCGAAACCTTCTTTCTCGTACAGGGCGAGCAGTTCATTCATTTTGCCCCCGGCAATTTGGTAGGTGCGTTCGTCTATGATCATGGGTTTCTCCTTCAGAAAAAATTAACAGTTGCCTTCACGTTCTAATTTCTTAACCGCTTGCGCCTGCTCGATGTCTTGCAGTTTCTCCGCTTCGTCCAGCAACACGCGATCGGCGAATTTCACTTCCAATTGGTTGCCGGATTTATCGCGGTATTCCGTCAACACGATCGAAGTGGCGGCGTCCGACCAGGTTAGCGTTTCACCGCCGGAATAGATGCATTTCTTGGGAAAGGTTTCGCGCTTGTATTTATTGCCCAAGAGGCGCTCGAACTCAGCCTTAACGGTGGAGTAGTGATACTGCTCAAGCGTGAGCAGAATAAACTCCAGCTTATCCTTGTAAAAAAATACCGTCGGCAGCGCGTCAGCTTCTTTGCGGAATCGCGCCAGCGTGGCGAAGCTGTCCAGAATGGGCTGAACCAATTCCGGCTTGACATCGCCGCCGTTTTGTTGCGGCAGGCAATCGGCGCAGCGACCCGCGGGATCGACGCCGGTGATGCGCGCGAACTCCGCGGCAGGCATGCCCAAAATAATCGGGCCGAATTTTCGCGGCAGCGTGTCGGCGGCAAATACCGCGGCACACAGCACGCCGAACGCGATGGTCGTGATGATTTTCTTAAGCAACACGCGCGTTTCTACCGGTGAGTGGATACTGTGGATCGTTGTAACCCGGCGTTGACGGATGGCCGGGCTGCACCAAGCGATTGACCAGCGCTTCGTCTTCGGCCGTGAAGGTGTGTTTGAAGACGTTCAAGTATTCGCTCCATTGCTCCATTGTGCGCGGGCCGGCGATGACGGAGTTGATGCTCTTGTTGTTCATCACCCAATTCACCGCGAACTGCGACGCGGTCATGCCACGTTTTTCCGCGTGGGCTTTAATCTCCTGCGCCAGCAACATCGATTCTTCGCGGAACTCCGTTTGCATCATTCGCTTATCGCCGCGTCCCGCTCGGGTTTCCGCCTCAGGCGCCGAGCCGGGCTGATATTTTCCGGTGAGTACGCCGCGCGCCACCGGGCTATACGGCACGACGCCGAGGCCAAAATGTTGGCATGCCGGCAGAATCTCCACTTCCGGCATGCGGTTCATCGCGTTGTAATAAGGTTGGCACACCACCGGAGGCAGAACGCCGAGATCCTTGCAAGTTTGCATCACCAACGCAATGCGCCAGCCGCGATAGTTGCTGATGCCCCAATAGCGGATTTTCCCCGCGCGCATCAGATCGCCGAAAGCCGCGATGGTTTCGTGCAAGGGCGTATCGGCGAAGTCCAGATGGGCATAATAAATATCGATATAGTCCGTGGAGAGCCGCGCCAGGCTTGCCTCGCAGGCCTTCAGTAGCCAGCGTCGGCTTAGGCCTTTGTCGTTAATGTCGGTAGACATTTGATTGCCGACCTTGGTCGCTAGTATCCAACGGCTGCGTTTTTCCGCGATCAGTTTTCCGGTCACGCGCTCCGATTCCCCGTTGACGTAAGCGTCGGCCGTGTCGATAAAATTGATGCCCGCGTCATGACCGGAATCGACAATGCGCCCCGCTTCGTCGACGCTGGTGCGGTCGCCGAACAACATGGTTCCAATACAAATGGGTGAAACTTTAAGGCCGCTAGTGCCGAGCTGACGATAGTCCATTTGATCTCCTTGTTCGCTATTTTACTCGATCGTGCGAAAATTACTTCATCGCGAGTTGACACTTGGTGGTGGATCAAGCGTAGCGGATCCACCATGTTCAATGTATCCGCCGCTCATTTTTACTGGCTTGGTGGATCCGCCGCGCTTAATCCACCCTACATCTGCGGTTGTGTACACTGCTCGTGGATCGGATACCGTCTCGAGGGAGCGAAAAATAGCAATTCGTAACGAATGACAAAACATAACCAACAATGGAAAAAGTAGATTGCGTAGTAATTGGCGCGGGCGTCATTGGGCTCGCCGTCGCGCGCCGCCTCGCGCTTGCCGGACGCGAAGTGATCGTGCTGGAAAAAGCAGAAGGCATTGGCACGGAAACCAGTTCGCGCAACTCCGAAGTGATCCATGCCGGACTTTACTATCCGACCGGATCGCTCAAGGCCAAGCTCTGCGTCGCCGGCAATCGCGCGTTATACCGCTATTGCGAAGAGCGCCACGTGCCGCACAAACGGTTGAGCAAAATCATCGTCGCCACCAGTCAAGACGAAATTGCTAACCTGGAAAAATATATCCAGCAAGCGAAACTCAACGGCGTCGATGATCTTGCCTGGCTAACGCCCGCACAAGTTTGCCAGATGGAGCCGAATGTTCATTGTGTGAGCGCACTGCATTCGCCGTCGACTGGCTTGGTCGATAGTCATTCGTTGATGTTGGCGTATCAAGGGGATTTGGAAAGCACCGGTGGAACGGTGGTGTTTCACAGCCCCATCGAGTCGGGCGAAGTGACGAATGACGGCGTGATCCTGAATGTCGGTGGCAAAGAACCCATGACGATTGTGTGCGGTCTCGTGGTGAATTGCGCCGGCTTATATGCGCAGGACATCGCGCGAAAAATTCAAGGTATTCCCGCGCAAACCATACCAACGCTTTACTACGCCATCGGCCACTATTTCACCGTCACCGGCAAGCCGGCATTCACGCGTTTGATTTATCCGGTGGCCGTAGCCGGTAGCCTAGGACTGCACGTCGCACTCGATCTTGCGGGCCAAGTTCGCTTCGGTCCGGACATCGAATACATTGACCGCATCGACTACGGTTTTCGCACCAGTCTATCGACAAAATTTTACGACTCGATCCGCCGTTATTATCCGGATCTCAAGGATGGCTCCTTGCAGCCGGGCTACACCGGCATCCGGCCCAAGCTCCACGGCCCCGGTACGCCCGCCGCCGACTTCGTTATTCAGGGCCGGCGCGAACACGGCATCGACGGTCTAATTAATCTCTACGGCATTGAATCGCCGGGCCTGACCTCATCGCTTGCGATTGCCGACTACGTTCATCAACAATTGGAAAATCAATAATGGATTTCGAACAAGCTATCAAAGCCCGCTACAGTTGCCGCAAATTTCAAGATCGCGAAGTGCCGCGCGCGACCATCGAAAAAATTTTGGAAGTGTCGCAACACACCGCGTCTTGGAACAACGTGCAGCCATGGCGCGTGGTGATCGCGAGTGGCGAAGCGGCAAAAATATTTAGCGCAGCGTTGTTGGCCCACGTGGAGGCGGGCGGCAAACCCAATCCGGATTTCGCCTTCCCCACCGACTATCAAGGCATCGAACGCGAACGCCGCAAAACCTGCGGCCTACAACTCTACCAAGCGGTAAAAATTACCCGCGATGACGAAGCCGGCAAACGCTACCAGATGCTGGAAAACTTTCGCCTTTTCGGCGCGCCCCATGTCGCCCTTATCACCACACCGGCATACCTAGGTTTCTACGCCGCGCTCGATTGCGGCCTCTACGTCAACAGCTTCATGGTCGCCGCGAAAAGTTTAGGCATCGACACCATCGCCCAAGCAGCGATCGCGCATTACAGCGATTTCGTGCGGGCGTATTTTGGAATCGGCGACGATCGCAAACTCGTTTGCGGCGTTTCGTTTGGCTACGAAGACAGGACGCATCCGATCAATCAATATCGCACCGAGCGGGCGACAATTGACGATGTTGTGACGTGGCGATAGTTTAAATAGGGCGGTCTCAAGTTCTAAGTGCAGTAAACGTTTTCAATAATTCAGTAGGTAGGGTGTATTCATGCACCGTTCAAAACCTTTGGTGCATACCTACGACATCGCCAGAAGGCGCATGAATGTTGGCTCGCAGGGCATGTGTTGCTGGAAGCCCGTGTGGAAGCGGCGCGTGGCAAAGGTATTTTCCGATGTTCCAATAACATTTCAAATTGTCATTCCCGCGCAGGCGGGAATCCAGCGCGATTGATTGCAGCGGATAGAAAAATGTAGGTTGGGTTAGCGTGGCATAAGTGCAAGTGCTGCCCGAGGCCAGCCCCTGGCAGCATTTGCCTTTTTGCCATTCCGTCCTACGCCGCTAATTCTGCCGTCGTTTTGGTGAGGAATAGTTCCTGAAGAGTTCATCCAGGAGTGGATCTAGCTACTCCTTGGATGAGTTCCATTTCGCGGGATTCATTCCGCCTCCACCGAAAATTCCCGTCGGTAAATTGTAATTGCTTCTAACGATATCGTTCTCGACATCTTCATTGAGTTTACTTCCCTATTCTTGAGCCCAGTAAGGCCGAATTGCCTGATGCCCGAAGCCGTGTGAATAATGCTCGGAGGATATGCTTTGCCAAGAGGCAGGCTGGATGCGTCTCGTGGCGTGGTCGTAGGTTAAATCAAATGTCGTTTGATCTCGAGCGCCGCCCCTAACGCGCCTTCAATGTCATTTGCAAGTAACGTGTAGTGCCCCATCTTCCGCCCACCGCGCGCTTCCCGTTTGCCGTAGAGATGCAATTTCACGTTCGGATCTAGAAGAATTTTATCGGCGGCGAGGACATTATTTTTCCAAACGTCGCCGAGTAAATTCACCATTACCGCCGGCGTGTGTTGTGTCGTTGGACCCAACGGCAAGCCGCACAGCGCACGCACTTGTTGCTCGAACTGGCTGGTGCGGCAGGCGTCGATGGTGTAGTGGCCGCTATTGTGGGGGCGCGGCGCGATTTCGTTGATGAGCAGTTGCTCTTTTCCGTCTTCGCTCTCGACTACGAAAAATTCTACCGCGAGTATGCCGCAATAATCGAGTTTGGTGGCGAGGCGCTCGGCGATGTCTTGTGCTTGTGCAGCGAGTTGCGCGGAAATTCTTGCGGGGGCGATGCTGATATCGAGAATGCCGTTTTCATGGTGATTTTCCGCGGCGGGGAAGGTGGCGATTGCGCCGTCCTCGCCGCGTGCAAGCACGAGCGACACCTCAAGCTTGAGTGGCAGCAATTGTTCCAACACGCAGGGCACGGCGCGCCACGACAAAAAAGTTTCTCGCAAGGCTTCCAAGCTTGAGACGCGCGCTTGACCTTTACCGTCGTAACCGAAGCGTGCGGTTTTTAGGATCGCCGGAAATTGGAGCGCGCGTCCCGCTGTTTCGATGTCGGCTTGGCTTTGGATAATCGCAAACGGCCCCACGGGAAAACCATTTTCCGCGAAGAAAATTTTCTCGCGCATGCGATCTTGTGCAATTGCGACGGCGTTCGCGCCCGGACGAACGGGAACCCGTTGTTCCAGCCACGCGAGGCTATCGGCCGGTGGATTTTCGAATTCCGTTGTGACGGCCGCGCAACGCTTGGCCAATTGTTCAAGCGCGGATTGATCGTGAAAATCAGCACACAAATGTTCCGTCGCGAAATGCGCGGCGGGGCCGAGCGGATCGGGATCGAGCACGATGACCTCGTACCCCATGGTGCGCGCGGCGGCGGTGAACATGCGCCCGAGTTGCCCACCGCCGAGCAAGCCAAGCGTGTTGCCGGGCAGAATCACTTTTTATTCGGTTCGGGCGGAAGGGTCATGGCGTGCACGGCGTCGACTTGTTTTGCTCGGAAGGCCATCAATTTTATCTCGAGTTCGGGATCGTGTAGCGCCAACAACGCGATCGCGAATAGGCCCGCATTCGCGGCACCCGCTTCGCCGATGGCGAACGTCGCAACCGGCACACCCTTGGGCATTTGCACGATGGAGTAAAGCGAATCTTCGCCGCGCAGATATTTCGACGGCACTGGCACGCCGAGCACGGGTAGTGTGGTTTTCGAAGCGAGCATGCCCGGGAGGTGCGCCGCGCCTCCCGCGCCGGCAATGATGGCCTGGAGGCCGCGCCCGATGGCGCTTTCGGCATAGGCGAACATGTCATCCGGCGTGCGATGGGCGGAAACAACTTTGGTTTCAAATGCGACGCCGAAGGCTTCTAGTTGTTGCACGGCGTGCTGCATGGTTTCCCAATCGCTGCTGCTGCCCATTACGACGCCGATGAGGGGTTTTGTCATTGCTCAGTTTTTCCTGTTCAAATCAAACCAGGTCTTTCGCATCGGAGACATGGGTACGATACGCATCAAAAATATGCCGCAACGCATCGGCCATATTCACTTGCGGCGACCAGTTCAATTCGCTCTCAGTGTTACCGATGTGCGGCACACGGTTTTGTACGTCTTGATAGCCTTTGCCGTAGTAGTCAGAGGCGGTTGTTTCGACGATTTTTACTTTTGCCGCGCCATCCCTGTATTCGGGATATTCTTGCGCCAGTTTGAGCATCATTTCCGCGAGTTCTTTCACTGAAAAATTATTCGCCGGATTGCCGATGTTATAAATCTTTCCACTGGCGATGCTGTTTGGGTTGTCGATGATTTTCATCAAGGCATCCACGCCGTCGTCGATGTAAGTAAAAGCGCGTTTTTGCGTGCCACCGTCCACCAATTGGATGGGCTCGCCGCGCACGATGTGCCCGAAAAATTGCGTGATCACGCGTGAGCTGCCTTCTTTCGCCGTATGAATCGAATCCAGGCCGGCGCCGATCCAATTGAATGGGCGGAACAGGGTGAAATCCAAATTGTGTTGCGCGCCGTAGGCCCAGATGACGCGATCCATCAATTGTTTTGAGCAGGCGTAAATCCAACGTTGTTTGTCGATCGGACCGTACACCAGCGACGACGCATAGGGATCAAATTCAGCGTCGGTGCTCATGCCATACACTTCCGACGTCGAAGGAAACAAAATGCGTTTGCCGTATTTGACGCAGGCGCGGACGATTGGAAGATTTGCTTCAAAATCCAGTTCGAAAACCCGCAACGGTTCCTTCACATAGGTTGCCGGGGTGGCGATCGCGACTAACGGCAGCACGACATCGCTTTTCTTAATGTTGTACTCGATCCATTCCTTATTGATGGTAATGTCGCCTTCCGTGAAGTGAAAGCGCGGGTGATCCAGCATGTCGGAAACGCGCTCGCTTTGCATGTCCAGCCCGTGAACTTGCCAATCGGTGTCCGCCAAAATGCGTTTGGATAAATGATGGCCAATAAAGCCGTTAACACCGAGGATGAGGATTCTTTTCACGTGGGCTCGAAAGCTATTTTTTGAGCGTGGGATTGTACGCCGAAAAGCTCATAAAAACTATCGGCATTCAGGGCTTCGCCATCGATTTCCACGTGTAACAGTTCCAATAAAGCACCATCGCCACATACCGCGTGGAGCCTGCCTCCCAGCACGATCGTGCCTGGAACGCCTGCATCCATGCGGTTCTCCAACGAATGCCTAGTCCCTAAAATCTTGATGCGTTTACCTTGCAAATAAAAAAACGCGCCGGGGTAGGGCAGCGCAACGCCGCGCACTAGATTATGAATATCCGTTGCCGAGTTGCGCCAATCGATGCGTCCGTCCTGCGGCCTGCGTCCGCCGAAATAGCTGCCATGACTTAAGTCTTGGGCGCGCCCGATTCGCTCAAAGCGCAACAACGCCGGTAGCGCGGCATCCAGCACCTCCACCGCGGCATCGGTGACTCTACCGAATACCTCGAAGGCCGTGTCGTCGGGCCCGATTGGCACTGCTTGCTGGCCGACGATGTCGCCAGCATCGGGTTTTTCCACCATGTAATGCAAGGTCGCGCCGGTCTCGGATTCGCCACGAATTACCGCCCAATTCACCGGCACGCGGCCGCGATATTTTGGTAGTAACGATC
Organism: Burkholderiales bacterium; assembly: GCA_046598945.1. GTDB lineage: Bacteria > Pseudomonadota > Gammaproteobacteria > Burkholderiales > JALYOK01 > JALYOK01. The sequence continues at coordinate 68,705 of JBKJHT010000121.1, forward strand.
CATGCATATTCAACGCACCATGCGTCGGGACTGAAAGCAACGGCGCTTGCAGCATTGAGCGATAGTAGAACGAAAAAATAAAATCGGGCTCGATTGCTCTAACGCGTTCTACGATGTCCGGCGTATTCGGATCGAGGGGTGTGATGACCTCAATAGCGTTTTCTTGCGCCAGTGACTTGACGCTGTCGAACCAAATTGTCTCGGCGGGATTGTCGTCGTGAGTGAGGACCAAACGTACCTCGACACCGCGCTGCAGTAAAACCGAAAGGCAGCGCACGCCTACGTTGTGGTAGGCGAACACGACGGCGCGCGTCATAGGTGGGAACGGGAGATGGGTTGCGTGACAGGCGTGGGTATTTTTACTTCGGCGTCGTCGCTGCTTTCCAAAATCGCTTGAATCAAATAACGCGGCCTGACGCGCACTTGCATGTAGATCCGTCCGACATATTCGCCGAGCAAACCCACGCCAAAGAGCAAGATGCCGATTAACATAAATGCGATCGCAAACAGCGTGAACAGACCTTCGGCTTCCGGGCCGATGATAAAGCGACGGATCACAAGATAGATAAAAAACAATCCGGACAGCAGCGAGACCACTATGCCGAATAGCGAAAACAATTGCAGCGGCGCGATGGAAAATCCGGTGATCAAGTCAAAATTGAGGCGGATCAAGCTATACAGCGAATACTTCGATTCGCCCGCCGCACGCTCGGCGTGCGCCACTTCGATTTCGACCGGGTTGCGCGCAAAGGTGTAGGCGAGCGCCGGGATATAGGTATTTACTTCGCTACAGTCGTTGATGGCGCGAATGATGTTGCGGCTGTAGGCGCGCAGCATGCAGCCCTGGTCGGTCATTTTCACCTTGGTGAAACGTTCACGCACACGGTTCATCATGCGCGATGCGACCTTGCGCCAAGCGCTGTCCTGGCGCATCACGCGGATGGTGCCGACATAGTCGTGGCCAGTGTCGATTTTTTGCAGCAGCTTGCCAATTTCCTCCGGCGGATTTTGCAAGTCGGCATCAAGGGTGATAATCGTCTCGCCGCGGACTTTGCCGAAGCCGGCCATGATCGCCATGTGCTGGCCGAAGTTGCCGTTGAGCAGGATCACGCGCGTGACGTCGGGCCGACGCTCGAACTGTTCGCGCAACATCGCAGCGGAGCGGTCGCGGCTGCCGTCGTTGATGAAGATGATTTCGTAGCTGCGCTTGAGCGCATCGAGCGCGGGATAGAGACGCTGAAACAGCGACGCTAATCCATCTTCTTCGTTGTACACCGGGATGACTACGGATACTTGGGGCGGCATCATTTTTGTTTTCCGTCGGAGCGCATCAGTTTGCGCAATGTTTCGCAGGTTCGCTCGACATCAGACAGCGTCATCGCGGGAAATAGCGGCAAGCTGATGGTTTCCCGTGCGATGCGTTCGCTGACAGGGAACATGCCTACTTTATAACCTTTGCGGCGGGATAGGCTGGTCAGATGCACGGCCTCGTAAGATACGCCGATGCCGATTCCGGCGGCGTGCATCGATGCGATGAATGCGTAGCGGGAAATTTTCATCTGCGTCAGCGGCAGTAGCAGCGTGAACATATTCCAACTGTGGCCGGGATTGTCGCGCGGTGGCAGCATGTCGTCGCTCAGCACCGCGTCGTCGGATAAACATTGGAAATAGTGGGCGGCGAGTTCGCGCCGTTTGGCGCACCAGGTATCGAGCTGTGCCAGTTGCGCGATGCCGAGCCGCGCGCTGACATCGCTCAGGTTGAATTTTCCGCCGGCAACATCGACATCGCGCGTGCCATCGGGCAGGCGACTGATGCCGTGAAAGCGTAGTTTCGATGCGCACGCGGCTTCTTCGTGATTATTCACCACCAGGGCGCCGCCTTCAATGGTAGTCATGTTTTTGTTCGGGTGAAAACTAAATGCGACCAGATCGCCTTGGCTACCCACGGCTTGATCGCCGCAGCGCGAGCCAATGGCCAGCGCGGCGTCTTGAATCACGCGAAGATCGTGGCGTTTGGCCAGAGCGGCAAGGGCTGTGGCATTCAGCGGGGAATTGAAATCGGTCGGCAGCAAGGCCTTGGTGCGCGCGGTGACGACAGCTTCGGTTGCGGCGAAATCGATATTGCGGCTGCGCAACTCGACATCGACGAACACGGCGGTGGCGCCGACCTTCTCGATCATATTCGCCGCGGCAAAAAAATTCTGCGCCGGTGTGATGATTTCGTCGCCGGGTCCCGCGCCGATTAACTGCAGCGCGACTTCCAGCGCGGCGGTCGCCGAGGTCAGCGAGATCACCGGGCGGCCGCCGACGTAGGCCGACAATTGTTTCTCGAAGGCACTAACGTGGGGCCCGCTCGCGATCCACAACGAGCGCAGCGTGTCGGCAACACCAGCGATCATTTCTTCATCGATGGTGGGGCGCGCGAAGGGCAGAAAATCGGCCATGCTCACGAGCGCGCGACGATGAACACGCCAAGGATGATAATGCCGATGCCGAGCAAGCGCATGGGCGTCACAACTTCGCCGAATAAATACCAGGCCGCCATCGCATTGACGACATAACCGATGGATAACATGGGATAGGCGATGCTCACTTCGACGCGCGACAGGGCCAAGATCCACACCGCGACACTGACGACATAGCAAACTAGACCGCCGAAGATGTGTGGCTCCGTGGCGAGTTGCCAGCCGATCGGTAAAATATTCCCGCGCTCAAACGCAAAGTGTCCGACGGCATTGGTTCCGGCTTTGAGAAGCAACTGCGCAACCGCGTTGAGCAACACGCCGGTGAGGATTAATGACAAGCTGATTGCGTTCATTTTTTACGGAAGCTCTGATTTAATTCGAGTTCTAAGCAAGACAAGGCGCGAAGGAAACATTGTGACGCAGCATATGTCTGATATGTAAGGAACAATTTTTCCTGAGTAACGCAGGATTGAGACGAAATCGGAATAAATCAGCGCTTCCTTAGGCAGGCTGCTACGGCGTGGCGATGATAACACGGCGGCTATCTTGGATGATGAGTCGCATCGGCAATCCTGCGGCTATGAACGCCGCGTATTCTCCGGGATCGAGCAGCGCTAGGGCGGGTGCGCCGCTGCGCCATTTGGCTTCGAATTCGGCCACGGTGGGAATGGATTTTTCCGGTTGCTGTTGCTGACCGAATTCGAACTCGTCTTGGTACGCCACCAACGTCATGGTGCGGTTGAGATAGAAGGGCAAGGTTTGATCGTAAGTCTTGACGCTATACATCTGTATATCAGCGCGCAGCATCGGCTTGATTTGTGCCGCGAGGTACGCGGAAGAGTTCGAGCGGGCGAGGGATTCATGTCCCAATAGGCCGATCATCGTGGCGAGAAAACCGCCGCCACCGAGCACCACCAAGGCCGTCATCATTTGTGCTTGTTTCGTTTTAACAAATGCCAGTAAGCCGACGATCCCGAGCGCACCGAAGGCAATGTTGAGCCATTGCGCATAGTCGCGGTAGAGCCCGAGGACGGGCGACTCGCTGCGCGCATCCAGGGCGAACGGCAGAGCGATGAGACCGAGCAAGCTAATGACAATCGCCAGGCTGATGGTCGCGAGCAAGATGGGTTGCCTAACTGCGCCGAGGTACGGGCCGAGCAAGAGCGCCAACGCCGGGAATAGGGGCAGCAGATAGGCGGGCAATTTCGATCCCGATAGGCTAAAAAAAATCAGCACAAATCCACACCACACCACAAGAAAGCGCTGCGCTGAAAATGCCCCTGCCGCGCGAGTGCGCCAAGCGCTGAAAAAGCCGTGTAAGGCCAGGGGAATCCAGGGAATCAACCCGATCACGAGGATCGGTAGGAAATACCAGGGCGCCTCTTCGCGGCGATGAACGGTGGAGGTGTAGCGCTGAAAATGTTCGTGAATAAAAAAGAAGTTGGGAAACTCCGGATTGCGCAGCGTGACGGCGATGAACCAAGGTGCGGCGATGACTAGAAATAGCGCCACGCCGGGCAGTACATGCAATCTACGCCAGGGCGTAAAGTCGCGATTCAGTAGGCTGTAAATGATCAGAGTTGCTGAAGGAATCACCATGCCGATGAGGCCTTTGCTGAGAACGGCGCCGGCCGCGGCGCCCCAAGCGATCAGCATCCATTTGCGTTCCCGTGTGGCGCCGGGCGGTTCCTTTTGCGCCAATAGAAATGCGGCGAGCGACACGGTTAGGAAAAACGTTAAGCTCATGTCGAGGGTGTTGATGTGGCCGAGCGCGACGTAGTAAAGGTTGGTGGCCAAAAATAGCGCGCCGAGTTGTCCGGCTTTCGATCCGAATACACCCGAGCCGGCGAACCAGATAACTAATATGCCGAGAAAACCGCTCAGCGCGGTCCACAGGCGCGCGGTCCATTCGTTCACGCCGAAGGCTTGATAGGCGAGGGCGGTCACCCAGTATTGCAAGGGCGGTTTTTCAAAATATTTAATGCCGTTCAAGCGCGGCGTGATCCAATCCCCGGTGTTCGCCATTTCCCGGGAGATCTCGGCGTAACGGCCCTCATCCGGTTTTACCAAATGACGATAGTCCAAGGTGCCGAACCAGATCAGCGTGAATAGTCCGAGCAGCAACCAAAACGGCCAGCGAAAATCCGCTAGGGTTTTAGTCATCGCCTTCGACGCTGGGCCTGGCGTTCGATTTGAGCAATACGATCACCGCGCCACTGCCGCCGCTGGTCGGCGAGGCTTCGACGAAGGCGAGAATTTCGTCTTTTTGCATCAGCCAGTGGCGCACCTTCTGCTTCAACACCGGCTCGCCGGTCTGCGATCGCAAGCCCTTGCCGTGGATGATTCGAACGCAGCGTTCGCCGTTGTGACGCGCGCGGTGAATGAATTCCACCAATTCGCTGCGCGCTTCGTCGGTGGTGTGGCCGTGCAAATCCAATTCGTAGCGCACCGACCAATAACCATTGCGCAGCCGCCGCGCGACATTTTTCGGTAGGCCGGGGCGGATGAATACCGAGGTCTCCGAAGTCTCGAAGTCTTCGGCGCCGGGCAGTGGATCGCTCAGCGCTTCTTTCAGCACTTCGCGATCATCACGCAGCAACTGGCTGGGGAACGGCTTGGGACGTGGCTTTTCAAGCATGACCTTGTCCGGCGCGCGCGCCGGTTGAACGTCGGCAACGGCATCGCGGAACAGCGCGGATTCATTATCGTTTTCAGCAGGCATGGCCGGAGAGCCAACATCGGTGCGGTTTTTCAAGGGGTGCCCCGTCAAACCCGGAATGATTTCAGTGCAAATCTTCCAAATATTTTTGCGCGTCGAGTGCTGCCATACAGCCCGTACCCGCGCTGGTGACGGCTTGACGGTAGACGTGATCTTGCACATCGCCGGCGGCGAAGACGCCGGGAATATTGGTCGCGGTAGCGTTGCCGTTATTACCGCTTTTAGTTTTGATATAGCCGTTCGCCATATCGATTTGGCCGTCGAAAATTTGCGTGTTGGGCGTGTGACCGATGGCGATGAATACACCTTTCAACGGCATATCCTTGGTGCTCGATTCCGTCGTGCCCTTGATGCGAATGCCGGTGACGCCGGTTTTGTCGCCAAGGACTTCGTCGAGAGTCTGATTCCATTCGACGCGTAGATTGCCGCTCTTGACGCGCTCCATCAGCTTGTCGATCATGATCGCCTCCGCGCGCAACTTGTCGCGGCGATGAACCAGGGTCACGCTCTTGGCGATGTTGCTCAGATACAGCGCTTCTTCAACTGCGGTATTACCGCCGCCGATCACCGCGACATCTTCGCCTTTGTAAAAAAAGCCGTCGCAAGTCGCGCAAGCGGACACGCCTTTACCCATGAACGCGCTTTCCGAGGGCAGGCCCAAGTAACGCGCCGAGGCGCCGGTGGCGATGACGAGTGCATCGCAGGTATACGTCGCCGAATCGCCCTCTAAGGTCATCGGCTTTTCTTTGAGTTGAACGCGATTGATGTGATCGAATACGATCTCGGTGCCGAAGCGTTCCGCGTGCTTTAAAAACCGCTCCATCAATTCGGGACCTTGCACGCCATCGGCGTCGGCGGGCCAGTTGTCCACGTCGGTCGTGGTCATGAGTTGGCCACCTTGCGCCAGCCCGGTAATCAAAACGGGTTTTAAGTTGGCACGGGCGGCATAAACCGCGGCGGAATAACCAGCAGGGCCAGAACCGAGAATGATAAGGCGATGGTGTTTTGTCGTCATGATATCGAATTATTTGATTTAAGGCTGAATTTTCCGGGTATTTGCGCGCTTTGTCGAGGTCGATGACGTTATAATTGCGCCCAAGTTTGTTTTAAATGGTCACAATGTTCGGATTGCTCAAGCCCAATATGGCGCGCCCCGCCGAGCCCATGTCACCCAAGCTGACGCGACTGCTTCGCGAAGCCTCTTGGCTGTTACTCGCCGCAGTCGGCTGTTATTTGGCGTTGATTCTTTTCACCTTCCACCGTAACGACCCCGGCTGGTCGCACACCGGCGGCGATGTCGTGCGCAATACCGGCGGGCCGTTCGGCGCGTGGCTGGCGGATATTTTGTTATCGGTGTTCGGCCTGTCCGCGTGGTGGTGGGCGGTGCTGGCATTCGTGGTTGTTTTGCATAGCTATCGTCGGCTCGATTTTGCCGGACTGATCGATCGCCATTCCGCGGCGGTAGTGGCGGCGGGATTTGTCAGCGTCCTGCTCACCAGCGCGGGAATCGAAGCACTGCGCTTGCATAGCCTGCAAGCGGCGTTGCCGAGTACGCCCGGCGGCATGTTGGGTTCGCTCATTTCCGGCGCATTAAGTCGCGGCTTTGGTTTCACCGGAACGACGTTGCTATTGCTGGTTTTATGGGCTGTCGGATTTAGTTTGTTTACTGGGCTTTCGTGGTTACGCCTGGCGGAGAAAACCGGCCATGCGTTAGAGTTGCTAATCATCACTAGCCACCAACGCTTTCAAGCATGGCGCGATCGTCGCGCCGGCGAAGCGGCGCAGATCGAGCGCGAAGAAAGTGTCGGCGAGTTAACGCGCATATTCGATCAGCGTGAACCGGTGTTGATCGCACCGCCAGCGCCGGAAGTGGTGAAATCCGCACGCGTCGTGCAGGAAAAACAAGTACCGCTGTTCGCCGATTTACCCGATTCCGAATTGCCGCCGTTGTCGTTATTGGATGCGGCCGCCGCACCCGTGGAAACCATGGGCAACGACGCCCTGGAATTCACCTCGCGCTTGATCGAGAAAAAACTGCTCGAATTCAACGTTCAAGTGAAAGTCCTCGCAGCCTATCCCGGTCCGGTCGTGACGCGCTACGAGATCGAACCGGCGGTCGGCGTCAAGGGTAGTCAGATCGTGAGCCTGGTGAAGGATCTAGCGCGTTCCCTGTCAGTCGCCTCGATTCGTGTGGTCGAAACGATTCCGGGAAAAAGCTGTATGGGCTTGGAAATTCCCAATCCCAAGCGGCAAGTAGTGCGGCTGTCTGAGATTTTAAGTTCCAAGGTCTACGCCGAAATGGCCTCGCCCTTGACCTTGGCGTTGGGTAAGGACATCGCCGGTTATCCAATCGTCGCCGATCTTGCCCGGATGCCGCACTTGCTGGTCGCAGGAACCACCGGATCGGGAAAATCCGTGGCGATCAACGCCATGATATTGAGCCTGCTGTACAAAGCTTCGCCACAGCGGATTCGCTTAATCCTCATCGATCCGAAAATGTTGGAATTGTCGGTGTACGAGGGCATTCCGCATCTGCTTGCGCCGGTAGTGACCGACATGCGCCAGGCCAGCGCGGCTTTGAATTGGTGTATCGGCGAAATGGATCGGCGTTATAAGCTGATGTCCGCTATGGGGGTGCGCAATTTGGCGGGTTACAACAGCAAAATCGCCGAAGCGAATAAGGCCGGTGCGCCGCTGAAAAATCCCTTTAGCATCACGCCCGACAATCCCGACGCCCTCGACGCCTTGCCGCTTATTGTTGTGGTGATCGATGAGTTGGCCGACTTGATGATGGTGGTCGGAAAAAAAGTCGAGGAGTTGATTGCGCGATTGGCGCAAAAAGCACGCGCCTCGGGCATTAACTTGATCTTGGCGACCCAACGGCCGTCGGTTGATGTGATCACCGGCTTGATCAAGGCGAATATCCCAACCCGCATTGCCTTCCAAGTATCGAGCAAAATAGATTCGCGCACCATCCTCGACCAAATGGGCGCCGAAGCCTTATTGGGGCAGGGCGACATGTTGTATCTGCCGCCGGGCTCCGGATATCCGCAACGGGTGCATGGCGCCTTTGTCGCCGATCAAGAGGTGCACAAGGTGGTCGAATATTTGAAACAGCAAGGCGAGCCGAATTACGTCGACGGCATCTTGGACGGCGACGAGAGTGTCAATGGGGAAGTCGATATCCTCACCGGCGCCGGCGGCGGGGAGAACGATCCGCTGTACGATCAAGCAGTGGAAATCGTGCTGAAATCGCGCCGAGCCTCGATCTCTCTGGTGCAGCGCCATTTACGTATTGGCTATAATCGTGCGGCGCGCTTGATCGAGGACATGGAAAAAGCCGGCATGGTGTCGGCCATGCAGTCCAACGGCAACCGCGAAATTCTAGTACCCGGCGCGAGCGTGGAACGGTAAGCCCGTTGCGGTTCTCGCGCGTTAACCTTTCATCCTCACTCACGCCCATCTAAAACCATGTTGAAAAAAGTTTTTAGCAGTATCGTCGCCATGATCGCTATTACCGCGAACGTCGAGGCCGGCGGCGTTGACCGGTTGCGCGATTTTGTCGACGGCGCGAAAACCCTGCGAGCGCAATTTATCCAGACGGTAGTGGATCGCGCCGGAAAAGTGAGCAGCGAATCCGGCGGCACGATGCAGTTTTCCCGTCCCGGAAAGTTTCGCTGGGAATACACCAAGCCCTATCCGCAATTGATTGTCGGGGATGGCCAAAAATTGTGGATTTGGGACAGCGATCTCAATCAAGTGACGGTAAAAAAACTCAGTGATTCCCTGGGTTCGAGCCCAGCGGCGTTGCTCGCCGGCAGCAACGAGATTGAACGTAGTTTTACCCTAATTGATGGCGGCAGTAAGGATGGTCTGGAGTGGCTGAATGCGCAGCCAAAGGACCGCGATACGACGTTTGAAAGCATCCGCATGGGTTTCGGCGAAGCGGGATTGCAGGCGATGGAGCTGATCGACAGCTTCGGTCAAAAGACCATTATTCGATTTGCCAAGGTCGAAAAAAATCCAAAGCTGGTGGCGGATTTGTTCAAATTCTCGCCGCCTAAAGGGGCCGATGTGGTCGGCGAGTAGTTATCGCAAGGTGTTCGTAAAGGGATCAAACTGTGAAATCAATAAACGCAATTAAATGCGCTGCGTGGTCGTTATGGCTGGCAGCGATGATCGGCGGGGCCTATGCTCAGACGGAAACCCCGAAGGTTACGATGCATCGACAAGCCGCCGGTGAGTTGGATGACAGCGGTTGGACCACCGCAACGTCAACCAAGGGAGGTTATTCGGTCAAGTTACCGAGCAAGTTCAACGACTTTACCGTGCTACATGAAAATCCTCAGTCGCTGGTTGACCAGGCACATGTGCTCAGCGCGACGATGCTGCAACGAATTCGATTTACCACAACACGTGTGCATTTTCACAACGGTTTATCGACTGCGCGCGAGCAGTTTGAAAAACTCAAATCACCGAAGGGAAAGTCGCCCTACAAAAACCTCAAGGCGATGAAGTTGAATAACCATGAAGCGATCGAGGGCGAAATCGAGACAAAGCGAGGCTCGCTGATGCAGCGCACGGTATTGTTGGATGAAGACCTGTTCACCATGATTGTGGAATATTCCAAAACCCAGGAAGCCGTCGTGCAGCGCTTAGCGCCGTTGTTTTTCGACTCGGTGAAGTTTGAGTAACCTATTATCGTGACGGCATGGTCGCACTGCTGCCGCCGCTAGCGGAATTACTGCGGCCTAAAACCCTCGATGAAGTAATCGGCCAAACCCATCTGCTTGGCCAAGGCAAACCGCTGCGCATCGCATTTGTCGCGAAAAAAATCCATTCCATGATTTTGTGGGGGCCGCCCGGCGTTGGCAAAACCACATTGGCGCGGCTCATGGCGCAATCATTCGATGCGGACTTTATTCCAGTCTCTGCCGTGCTTGCCGGCGTCAAAGATATCCGCGAGGCCATCGATCAAGCGGCATTGAATCGCGAGCAATTCGGCCGTGCGACCATTCTGTTCGTCGACGAAGTGCATCGATTTAATAAATCCCAGCAGGACGCGTTTTTGCCGCACGTCGAATCGGGACTGATCACGTTCATCGGCGCGACGACGGAAAATCCATCGTTCGAAGTTAACGGCGCGTTGCTGTCACGCGCGGCGGTTTACGTGTTGCAAAGTTTGTCCTCGGATGAGCTGGGTGCCTTGCTAAGACGCGCTCTAGATGCGGTTCTCCAAGGCATTGTCATCGCCGACGAAGCGGCAAAAGCGCTGATCGAAAGTGCCGATGGCGATGGGCGTCGATTACTGAATTCGATTGAGCAACTCAAAGTTGCCGTCGAACAAAGTAACGTTGATAGCATCGATGCGGCGCTGGTGCAAAATGCTCTCGCGCGCAGCGGCCGCCGCTTCGATAAAGGCGGTGATCAGTTCTACGATCAAATTTCGGCGTTGCATAAATCCATTCGCGGTTCCAATCCCGATGGGGCGCTGTATTGGCTGGTGCGCATGTTGGATGGCGGCGCTGATGCGCGCTACCTGGGTCGACGCTTGATACGCATGGCAAGCGAAGACATCGGTTTGGCTGATCCACGCGCGCTCAATCTCACCCTCGATGCTGTCGCGACATTTGAGCGGCTGGGATCACCGGAAGGCGAGTTGGCGTTGGCGCAAGCCGCGTTGTATTTGGCCTGCGCACCGAAGAGCAACGCCGCTTACGTCGCGTATAATGCGGTGCGCGCTTTCGTGGCAGAAGATCAGTCGCGGCCGGTGCCGGTTCACTTGCGCAACGCGCCGACCAAGTTGATGAAAAATTTGGGCTATGGCAAAGAATATCGCTACGCCCACGACGAAGAAAATGCCTACGCGGCCGGCGAGCAATACCTGCCGGACGGGATTGAAAATAAGCGCTGGTACGAACCGACCGATCGCGGTTTAGAAGGCAAGATTCGCGACAAGCTCAATGCCTTGCGCGAATTGGACGCAAAAGCAAAGAAAAAAATGTAGGGTGCACAACGCGCACCGTTTCATCATCACTGTGCCAATAATGCACACTACGGATCATCATGCTAGATATTCAATTATTCCGCACGGATTTAGACGGCACTGCCCAGCGCCTTGCTGGGCGTGGCTTCCAGCTCGATGTGGCGGCATTTAGTGCGCTGGAAACCGAGCGCAAAACGATTCAAGTCAAGACGCAAGAGTTACAAGCTAGACGCAATCAATCGTCGAAGCTGATCGGTCAAGCAAAATCAAAAGGAGAGGATACAACCACCATCATGGCCGAGGTAGCAAATCTCGGCGATGAGTTGAAGGCAGCGGAAGCGCAACTCGAAGCGGTGCAGGCCAAGCTGCAAGAATTGATGTTGAAC
>JBKJHT010000161.1:0-9820 GCA_046598945.1 Burkholderiales bacterium
AGCTGCGCTGCGGGACTTGAAATTGCCCCAGCCTGGCTCCAACCGCGGCTACGCGCCCGAGCAACTCATCGAGCAGATGACCTTAAGTGAACGTGGGCGCGCTACACGCTTACTTGACACCAAATAGAATTTCCCGTGCACGGCCTTCCCGGGATTACCCGCGTTGACCATTCTGTTGCGAGTCAACTTGCCTGACCCATCAATTTCGCCACTGGTTGCCACCAGACCATCTGATGCGACCGGCCATGAGCGGCCGCTGGGGGCGAGTCGTCTCTACTAACACTTCCCGCACAAAGCTGACATAGTTTGAATTTCTAAACCGACGTTCACGAACGTCAAGTTTGTGGCGTTTCGAAGAATTATTCGTTTTGACGAACTATTGCAGCCAATGCCGGCCGACACTTGTCGGGGTCTGCGTCTTGCGAGGAACTCGAAGCTACTGAGCAGGTCCCGAACTCAAGGGTGAGAACCGCTCGTCACTTCTCGTGAGGACTGGAAGTATGCGACTGGCCGTGAGCCAAGATATTCCGAAGGCCACTAACCGAGCTCGTTCGCAGTAGAAAACTAAGCGCGGAATCGCAGAACTTAGAACTTCACCGGCAATCGTGTCGAACACCATTGCCAAGATGGAAACAATGATTGTCAATCCACAGACGGCATAGACGAAGGCACGCCGATTTGCCTCAGTATGGTCCTTTGCACGGGCACGTTTGTAGAACACATAGCAAAAGTAGGCGAGGATCAGAAACATGACCGCTGCCGATCCAAAATGGACGTGCAGGATTACTTCGTCATGCCCGTTGCAGCCACATGGAAAGAGTGCAACGCCGAGCGCGGACACTGCCGCGACTTTGCTCAGCAGCATTTCAGACCGTGACAGGCCGTTATACGCGAGAAGGAAGGCTGCGATCGCGAACAGGAATCCGACGAGGATACGTTGCGACCAGCCACCCTCGTAGTACGAGGCGCTAATCGAAGTTATCTTTGAATCGGCGAAGAAGCTAGTGAGATTTCCAAGAGTCAACGCTATCAAGCCTACTAGTAGCTTGAGCGTGCGGTGATCAATCTCTTCCTTTGTTGGCGCAGGCAACATCAGATTCTCCAGTTCTCAAGTCTTACGCCATCGGGGCCAATTTGCTCACTCGCTCATCCACAGTTTTAATGATAGCGCAAGTCATGTGAAAATAGTGTTTAAGCAATTATTCGCCATTCAAATTTAAGGTGTTTTAATGATTTCGCAAATGTGTTTCTCATCGGCGCGATATTATCGGAGTCTACGCGTTACGCAATATGCTAAATAGCTTAAGCCGAAAGTAGTAGGTGCGCTGCAACAATGGTTTTCCGAAAGGTGAATTAGGGAGGTCCCATCGTCGACGTTAATTGGCCCAATTTGTAGTTGCATCAATATGGTAATGAACAAATTCGCGATAGACTGAAAATTGATACAGCTCGATCCAGCGTAGCGCTGGATATCATGTTCACGTTAGATTCGAAAATGGTGTTCGGCCCTTCGGGATACGATCGTCCGGAAAATTCTACCGCCCTTATTTCGATCTTATCGCCGGGTTGTGCACAGGAAGGAGCTATTACTCAGTAAGTTCTTAGGGTCAGATGTAGGATACTTGAAAAACCAAAGGTTACCGTGACAACGACATTGAGTACTCAATCCAAAACAATAGAAACCGCCACAGTAGGCGTAATACGTCGTGCGATGAAATGGCAAGACGGTGATCTGATCGAGTCCAGACCGTTAGCGGACTGGAGTACTGCTGAGGCCTACGTCCTGCTTGGAGATCCAGGCGCCGGCAAGTCATGGAGCTTTGAAGCCGAGTCCGCTTCCTACGGCGGCATTTTAGTTCCTGCTCGTGACATCATCGCAAACATAGCTTCGACGGACATTGGTAATAAATCTGTCTTCATCGACGCGCTTGACGAAGTGCGCTCCGGTACGAGCGATGGCAGAGTCCCGTTCGATGCAATTCGATCATGGCTAAATCAAGCCGGACGCCCACGTTTCCGATTGTCCTGTCGCGAGGCCGATTGGCTTGGTCAAAGTGACTTGCAAGCGCTCGAACGCGTCGCTCCCAGCGGGCGTGTAGAAGTACTGCATCTCGAACCTCTCACCCGAGACGACGTCTTTGAAATCTTGCATCATCGGACTAGTGAGGTATCCGACCCGCAAGCTTTCTGGTGTCAAGCCGAACGATTCAATTTGACGGAGTTGTTCGGTAATCCGCTATTGCTTGATCTGACGATAAAAGCCGTATCTGCCGACAGTGGTTCCTGGCCTTCAACCCGCAAAGAAATCTACGAAGCAGCGTGTCGGCAGCTTGCCGTTGAGACGAACGTCGAGCATTTAGCAGTCCGGCCGCTCGGACCGGGAGACATTGATCGAATCCTCGACGATGTAGGTCTGCTGTGCGCCATACTCCTGCTTAGCAACAAGCACGCGTGCGCGCTACAAGGAAACGGTGCGCAGAATTCCGTGGAATTATCAACACTACCGGAGGCACTGTCGTTGCGTGATGCACGCTCGGCGTTGTCGAGCAAGGTATTTACCACGATCGCGGGTCACTCGATTCCACGCCACCGCAGTATCGCCGAATTTCTTGCTGCGAAGTCGCTTGCACGTCGTCTCGATAGTGGCCTACCGCTCGGGCGATTGCTTGCGCATATGCTGGGTTTCGACGGCCGCCCAGTAGAATCGCTTCGCGGGTTATTCGCTTGGCTCGTAGTACATCACGGGCGAGACCGTGCCAGACTAATGAATCTTGACCCTATAGGTGTCGTGCTCAATGGGGATGTGACAGCTTTCAGTACATCGGAGCGCCTGCAATTGCTAAAAGTGTTGAGTAGCGCCGCACGCGAGGATAAGGGTTTCCGGCGAGACGCGTGGGTGAGCCATCCGTTCGGCGCACTGGCCACCGCTGACATGACGTCGACCTACGATACATGGCTGCGCGTGCCCGACCGCGACGATGCACACGAGGCCTTCATGGATTGCGCGCTCGACGCGCTGCGGCACGGCGAGAAGATGCCCTTGCTGGTGCCCGGACTCGAAACATGGGTGGAAGATAGCGATGCATGGTTTGGCAACCGGTTGGCTGCATACGAGGCGTGGAAACACAATGGTGATTTCCAACCCTCGAGGGCTCGGCAATGGTTGGAGCAAGTGGCTGCGGGCACCCTTCCCGATTCAGCTGATCGCCTTACAGGTCTTTTGTTAACAGACCTGTATCCGGTGCACCTCGGGCCGACTGAGGTGCTCAATTTCCTGCACCCCGCCAATAACCAGAATTTGATTGCCGAATACTCGAACTTTTGGCGACGTGAACTGTTACGGCGATCGAGGCCGCAGGACTTTGCAGAACTGGCTGACGCTTGGGTTGAAGCAAGACCCTTGTCAGACGACCACGCTGGCAATTTCGGTCTACGGGAACTGGCGGGCAACGTACTTATCGCCGCCCTTCTCCACGCTGGTGACAAAGTTTCGACGGAACAACTGAACGCATGGCTGGGCATTTGCCTTGACCAATACGGTTCCTCGAAGCTCATCGATGATTCCCATCGCGAAGTCGCGCAATGGCTTGAAGCGCGTCCAGATCGGATCAAGGCAGTCGTGCAACTAGGGCATCAAACGATTCGTTTGAACAAACAAGGGCAACGATTTTTCTGGGAAGTCGAACAGCGATTGCACGGGGCACGAAAGCCGCGCGACTGGCTTTGGTGGCTTCTCGATCAGGCGATTAGTACTACCGATGAAGAACTTGGTAAAGATTGTTTTCGACAAGCAGCATTTTCAGTTCTCGAACGACCTTCTGGTTTCGACGTCCCGACCATGGAAGAGATCGAGAATTGGGTTGAAGCTCATTCGGCGAAGTGGCCGATGGTCCGGCAGTGGTTACAAGACGCATGGACGTCTGACGTCGAAGACTGCCGAGGCGACCAGCATCGGCGGGAATTGAGGGACAAGGCGCAACAGATTCAAACACGTGCCGAGCGAAAGCGTGCTCTCGATCCTTATGTCGTGGCATTGGCATCGGGCACTGCGCCTGCGAGCGTCCTGCATGGCATCGCGCTCGCACATGACAAGCTGTTGCGAGACATTTATGGTGATACGCCACTAGAGCGGATCCAAGACTACCTCGTTACGGATGAAGCAACCGCGAAGGTCGCGCTTGAAAGCCTCACACTTGTCCTAACACGGGAAGATATCCCTTCGGCCGCTGAAATATTAGACACCGATGAGCAAGGGCAGTATCACCGTATACGCCCGGTGATGCTGCTGGCCGCGCAGCGTTCCTTTCGGAATTGGCCGGAGACGCTGAAGGGTTGGAACGACGAGCTGGCTCAAAGGCTTGTTGCCTTTTATCTTACCGATGGCACGGGAGAAATGCCCGGCTGGTATAGGCATCTTGTTGTGAAGCGACCTAAACTCGTTGCCCCGATTCTAGTGCGCTACGCGGCACCCAAATTGCGCAACGGCGTCACCGTAATCACTGGTCTCTGGGCGCTACGTCAGGACGATGACCATCGTGAACTTGCGCGGTTGGTACTACCTCCGCTGCTCGCGGGGATTCCTCCGCGCGCAAGTAAAGCATGCTGTAAGACAATGAATAATTTCTTGCTCGGCGCGTTGCATTTCTTGGAAGATGGACACGCAGCGGACATTGTTCGACTAAAGCTGGCGCGGTCAGGGCTCAACGTTACCCAACGCATCTGCTGGCTTGTGGCGGAATTGCCTTTTCGTAATCACGCAGCAGACGCAATTGTGAAGTGGGCAGGTGACAATAAGCGACGTGCAGAAATGCTCGGGGTCGCCTTGCACGAGCAGGATAGCGTAAAGCGCATCGTACATTGTCTTCCCCCAAACGCCATTCGGCGCCTGATCGAGGTGTTGGCGCCAATAACGCCACGTAAATTAGGATCGCGTTCAGGCTTCGTTACCGCGACCGATGAACGCGAGGATACGGTACGCGGCCTATTCGAGGTCCTAGCGTCCGATCCCAGTGTTGGCGCGAAAGACGAGCTGCGTGCCTTGCGCGAATTCCGCCACTTGGGTACGTGGAGGGAGGTGCTGAATTACAACATCGTCACGCAACAATCCGTCGCTCGCGAAGCGTTTTTTCAGGTAGCGGATCCCATTGCGGTCGCGCTGATGATAGCCAACCGCGCGCCGGCAAACGCAGCAGATTTGCAAGCGATCGTTATGCAACACTTGGGCGACATAGAGGCAGAGCTTCGCGGCGCCGATACTTTTCTCCTCCGCCTGTTCTGGCAAAAGAATGGCGAGAGCTCCGCCACACCGCTTATAGAAAACGACTGCCGAGACTTATTGTTGGAGAAGCTGCGGAATCGACTAACCACCTTAAACATAAACGTCGAGCGCGAGGCTAGCGCCGCTGCGGATAAGCGTGCTGACATGCGAGCGGAAATCATGCGCGGAGGTCGACGCGTAACTGTACCGATTGAAGTAAAAAAGGAAAACCATGTTGAGTTGTGGACTGCGTGGCGAAGCCAACTTCAGCGTCTGTATACCATTGATCCGGCAGCCGGTGGCTATGGCATGTACTTGGTGCTTTGGTTCGGCCATAAGCCACGTTCAACACCGGATGGAACAAAGCCGCGCAACGCAACGCACCTACAAAAGCTACTCCTGGATCTAATTCCAGAACCCGACAGGCATCGGATCGCTGTGTTGGTACTTGACCTATCGTTACCAGCGAAATCGTGAATTTGACAAATCGAATTATTTTTATCTCGCCGAGATGCATTCATTCGCAAACGTCGCCGTAAAAATCAACCCATCTCCGCGATGCGTAGTCAACGTGAACGTCGGCAACCAGGTGCCACATTTTTGGCGTCCGTCGGCATTATGCCAATTTATCCTTATACGCTGAACGGCTGCTTTCGCTGCATTCTCGACATTCAAAGGGCTTTCCTTGACCGACCGGAACGGGTCGCACACAGAAATTCGCGGGTTTTGATTGATCATCCGATTTGACTCTGGCGGTGACGGAATGCGCAACCTATAGCGCGCGTTTTGCGATCAAAAACAGTGTCCAAGAGTGTCGAACATGTGTCCGCGTCGCCGGAACTTGTGTTCAAGGCCGCCGGAATGCGCATATTGAAGACGATCGCGCGGCGTCACACGCAGACCTCCCCCTATATCGACGCTAAAAATTTCAGTAGAGCATCGCGATCTGCTTGGGACATACGCGCGAATGCATCCCGTGCAACCGCTGCTTCGCCGCCGTGCCACAAAATGGCCTCGGTAGTATTGCGCGCGCGGCCATCGTGCAACATCGCGGTGCTACCCGTCACGGTTTCGGACAAACCCAATCCCCAAAGTGGCGGCGTGCGCCAATCGCGCGGACCGGCTTCGAAGTCCGGGCGGCCGTCGGCCAGTTCTTCTCCCATGTCGTGCAGCAATAAGTCGCTGTAGGGCTGAAACGTTTGCTGCGCCAACTGCGGTAAGCGTTCGAATTTGTCGGCGGTCGTGAGGGTCGGCAGGTGACAGACGGCACATTTCACCTCGTCGAATAATTTTGCGCCGCGCTGCACGTCCGGCTCTGCTTGATCGCGCTGCGCGGGCACGGCGAGGCCGAGCGCCCATAGTTCCAAATCGTTCCAGTCAGGGTCGATCAACTCGGGGCGATTGCCCGGCACTTCTTGTTCGCAGATCTCTTGAATCGGCGGGCAGTTCTGCTTCATGTGCAGACTGGAGGTCACACCCATATCGCCCAGAAATGCCGCGGCGATCTGCTGCCGCACGCTGGGTTGATTGGCCTTCCAGCCGAAGCGGCCCAGCGCCGGTCGTTGGTTGATCTCATCCCATACGGTATTGATGCGACCGTTGAATCCTTGCGCGCGTTGGCGCTCAGCCACGTCGCGCAACGTTTGTTCGGACACCGCTTCCAGTAATCCCATCCCGAACACCGGCGGGGCGATGCGAAGCGACCGCTGGACATCGCTTGGCAGCAGACCAAAATTGAGGCGTTCGATTCGTAAGTTGGGCTTTCGCAGCGGAACCCGCACGCCATCGGTCAAGGTTACGCTGGACTCGATCCAATCCAAATAGACATCGGCTTCAGTGGGCACCGGCTGCGCGGAATAACTCCATTCGAAGCTTTGCCCTTGCAGCGCTTGGTTCTGCAATTGATCGCCGTAGTGAGGCACTGCTTTAGGCGCGCCATGCTCATCTTTACCGGGCACGCTGATTCGCACCAGCATCGAGGTAAGTTGCTCCGAAGCCTGCGCCGGCGGCGCGCCACGTCCGCCGCCGACGTGGCAGGTGCTGCAGCGATCGGCGATAAAGGTCGGCCCGAGTCCCCAATCACCGGCGGCGACGCCAAAAATAACCCAACGCCGATTGAAGTGGCCGCGTCCGGCCATGAATACCTGCTGCTGTTTATAAGTAAGCGCGGGTAACGGCTGTGCGTAGGCCTCGCGATCCGCTCGATTCACCAAGAACGCGCTTACCGGATCAGTTTGCGCAAGTGCCACGATCGCGAATGATAAAAAGAACGCGCTAATAATTTTAGCCAACATGCGATTGTGCCGATTCACTCAGGATTTAAGGGCGCGTTTTATTCAAAGTGTTGCAACAGTATAACGATTCTCGGCGCCTGAACCCGACGCGACCATCGCGTTCGCCGCTGTTGTTTCTAGTGTTGCAAAGTCCGTCGGATCGCAGCAGTGGTGGATCAATTCAAATCAAAACAGGCCTACGCCGTGACATGGAATAGGCGCCTGCCATGGACTTAATCAGAGCTTCCCTTTGCGCCATACGCTGGCCAGCCACGGCTGCTGTGCGCGCGGCAGGCCGGCGGGGCGATAGTAGTGACTCAGTTCGACGAATCCGGCCGCTGACATATAGCCACGCCAAGCCGACAAATCGTGAAAGGCGCCATAGCGGTCGCCGTTCCAGCCCTCTCGGCCGTCGCCGCGCGGGTTTGAACTGAAGAGCACGCCACCGGGCTTCAGTGTTGCAAACAGATCGGCCAGGACGCGCGGCAACGCTTGGCTCGGAACATGGAACAATACCGCATTGGCGAACACGCCATCGAATTGCCCGCTGGGCAAATTCAGTTGTAGGAAATTCTGCTGTAGAACGTCGCAGCCGCTATAGGTGCGCGCCATCGCAGCGAGTTGCGCTGCACCCTCGAGACCCGTGGCGCGGTGCCCGAGCAATTTGAAAGTCTTGAGATCGCGGCCCGGACCGCAGCCAAAATCCAGCAGCTCGAACGGCGCCGGCGCCTCGATGTACTGCAATAGCGCAGCGATATTTTGACTTACGTCGTGATCGCGCGTGCCTTGCCAGAATGCTTGCGCGTGCTGCTCATAATGATCCAGCGTCTGCGCGGCAATTCGTTCGAGTTCTTCGGTGGTCAAATTCATTCGCCCATGATGCCATGGGGCTTTGACAACAACGGCACTACTTCAACTCCAAGCCGAGCTTCTCGCGGAATTGGCGATAGTTGGTCGGACGTTCGCGCGCGGCAAAATAATCCTGCGGGAACCAAATCAAGTTCACTTTCAGGCGCGGCAGCGTTTTTGCCGTGATGGCCTTTTTCTCATCCTTGCTCAACCGCGTGACCAAATCGTCGAGTTGATCCAGCGCCAGCGCAAAGCGTGTACCGTCGGCCAGCAACGTGTTATCGGTAAATGGAAAATCGAACCAGGACAGTAGGAAATCGTAGTGCGCGGTCTCTTTTTCTTCGCCCGAGCCATTGCTGTAAATGCTGATGTCCACGTGCACGGTTTGTTCCTGCAGATCGAGGGAATCGAAAATCAAATACAGTTTGTACTTCTTCGACGGGCTCGACACCTCGATCGGCTCGCGGAAATTGCTGACCAATTGCAACGGCCCCTCGGACTTCGGGAAGCGCGGAATCGTTTCGCCCGCGGGCGGCGGGCTGACGATGTCCATGTGCACGATTTGCGCTTGTGCTTGCGTGTTCTCCTCGCTTTCTTTTTTCGACAGCAATGCGATCTGGCGCGAGGTGACCCGCCGAGCGACCGAACGCAATGAGTCGCGCGACCGCTCGGTGATATTTTTTGACCCGGAACGAATCTCGGCCGCGAGGCGGTTGTCAACGTGTAGCAACAGCGGCCGCAACTCAAAATGCTCGTGGAAGTTGAGCGCCAGAAGCTCCGCCAAAATGCGTTCGCGATCGACATCCGCGCCGCCGGCCTTGTTAGGCCCGGCAATCGGGCCGATCAGGTCGGAAAACATGGTGGCACGCAGTTGACTGTCCGCCTTCTCGCGCTCGCTCAACAGCGTGGTGGTGGACATGGACGACTGAAAATTGTGGGCGATCACGGCCACGGCGATGGTCGCCAGGCCCGGAATCAATTTCGTGAGCCAATCGAGCATCTCCCAAAACCAGCGGCTGGCGCTGCCTGATTCTTCCTCTTTACCCGTGGACTTTTCCGACAATTTGTTCCCCGTTTCGCTGTGGCTGACTATCGTAGTGTAAAACGCGTCGCGCCCGTAAGTCTATGAAACTTACGGGCGCGACGTTGAACTCAAAACTTACTTACAACGGAGTTACGGCATTTTTCAGCGTTTCCACTTACCGTCGGGCATACAGGTGAATGGGCCGACCTTATCGCCGTTTTTGTACTTTTTGCCATCCTTTTCGCATTCCGTCGCGGCGCTTGCGCTGGCGGCGAAACATGCCAGGAAAACCATTAGCATTAGCTTTTTCATTGAGGTACTCCTTGAGTTATTTAAGAAAATCTAGAGCGTCTGTCGAAAACCGACGCTATCGGTATTGATTAACGCGGCGCATCGGGTAATAGTTTACTTTAACAC
>JBKJHT010000197.1:0-13753 GCA_046598945.1 Burkholderiales bacterium
GCATCGATCCACGTGAATAACAAATGGGATTTGGTGCGTAGTGCGCCGCTGAGGGGGCCGCCCTGCGATTGCTCAAAGGCTTCCAGGCGAGCGCGATAGGCCAGTGCTTCACCCGATTTCAAAATTCGAGTCGGGAAATAATAACCTCGTTCGGAAAAAAATTGCACGTCCCGTGGGCTTAATCCGGGCCTATCGATCTGTGAAGGTGCTGCGCTCATGATATTGACAACTCGCCATGGTTGATTGCTGTGAAGGTATTCTATCGAAGCCACAAGTGCCTGTCACTTTTCGGCTTGATCTTGCGAACCAGCGCACAAGATACAATTAAATCGCGTACAGCGGAATCGCTTAACATCCAAGTGCAGCCCGCGTCATCAAACATCGAGTAGAGTACCGATGAAGAAACAATTTGCATGGAAATGGTCGCTTGCATGGGGAGTCTTTGTGGGATTGAGCACTACGCCAGGCCGAGCGGAAGAGCCGGATCCCCATACCCATCATCGCCACCCATGCAAGCCGGCGCCACCGTGTGTCCCACTCAGTCAGAGACTTTTTCCAAGATGCAGACTGTCTTGGGCGATCGATTTGTCGAGCGTGGTGATAATTTGTCAGCCCGCTTGTGCGCGCGTACACTTAATATTTGCTGTAGATGAATTAATAGCCGACCTACACGCATTGCCGGGTTTGTCGATTCAGCAATTGAAATTATATGGAGGATGTGATGCAAATTGTTAAACGTGGGATAGCGGCCGCGATTGCGGCCAGTTTTACTTTGACGTCGAGCATGGGCGCGTTCGCGCAAACGCCGTTACAAAAACTCGGCAAGCCGGAAGGCCAAGTGGATATCGTCGCTTGGCCGGGCTATATCGAGCGTGGCGAAACCGATAAGGCCTATGATTGGGTGACGGATTTTGAAAAAAAATCCGGTTGCAAAGTAAACGTGAAAACCGCCGGCACATCGGATGAAATGGTCGCGCTGATGAACGAAGGCGGCTTCGATTTGGTGACCGCATCGGGCGATGCGAGTTTGCGGCTAATTGCCGGTAAGCGCGCGCAGCCGATCAACGTGAAACTTATTCCGAGTTTCAAAAATATTGATAAGCGCTTACAAAACGCGCCGTGGCATACGGTGAATAACGTTCATTACGGGGTGCCCTATCAATGGGGCTGGAATGTTTTGATGTACAACACCAAAATATTCAAAGACAAGGCGCCGACCTCATGGAAAGTCGTGTTTGAAGAAACCACATTGCCGGACGGCAAGTCCAACAAGGGCCGTGTGCAGGCGTTCGACGGCCCGATTTACATTGCCGACGCGGCACTGTATTTGATGACGACCAAACCTGATCTGGGCATCAAAGATCCGTACGAACTCAACGAAACGCAATATAAAGCGGCGCTCGATCTGCTGCGTGGCCAGCGCAAGATCGTCGGCAAATATTGGCATGATGCGTTCGTACAAATCGATGACTTCACCAATGAAGGTGTCGTGGCATCATCGTCTTGGCAATTCCAAGCGAACGTGCTCGAGTCGAAAAAAGTGCCGATCGCCACCGTTGTTCCCGCAGAAGGTTCGACTGGCTGGGCCGACACGACCAAGATGCACTCTGAAGCGCCGCACCCGACCTGCGCGTATATGTGGATGGAGCATTCGCTGAACAAGAAATTGCAAGGCGATCTATCCGCTTGGTTCGGCTCCGTGCCGGTGGTGCTGGAAGCGTGCAAAGGCAACGCACTGCTCGGCGACGACGGTTGCCAACGTCAGGGACTCGGCAGCTTCGACAAAATCGCGTTCTGGAGAACGCCGACCAGCAAATGCGCATCGCAAAATAACCAGTGCATCCCCTACCATAAATGGGTGTCGGATTACATTGCAGTGTTGGGCGGTCGTTAGAAAAATCCCCTCTCCCCCGGATGCGGGGGAGAGGGTCAGGGTGAGTGGCGCCGCCAAAAGAACAACAGGCGAATTGAAAGAATGACCGCGGGCATCCTCCTTCAAAACGTATCCTGCATATTCCCGGGAACCGGCAAAGCGGCGCGCGAAGTGCGTGCGGTCGATTCGGTGAACTTGGAAATCAAGGCCGGCGAATTTTTTACGCTGCTTGGCCCATCCGGCTCAGGCAAAACCACGTGTCTGCGCATGATCGGCGGCTTTACTTTACCGACATCGGGCAAGATATTCATCGGCGACGAAGACGTCACCTGGGCGCCGCCGTACTCACGGCCCGTGAATACGGTATTTCAGGACTACGCATTGTTTCCCCACATGAGCATCGCGGAAAACGTTGCCTATGGTTTGATGGTGAAAGGCGTGGACAAATCCAGCCGTGAGAAACGCGCCAACGACATGTTGGAATTGGTGCGCTTATCGGGAGTCGGCGATCGCCGTCCGGCGCAACTTTCCGGTGGCCAGCGGCAGCGCGTAGCCCTGGCGCGGGCGCTGGTGAACGAGCCGGAAGTCCTGCTACTCGATGAACCCCTTGGCGCGCTCGATCTCAAACTGCGCGAGCAAATGCAAAGCGAGTTGAAGCAATTACAACGGCGACTCGGCATTACCTTTCTGTTTATTACCCACGATCAGCATGAAGCGCTGTCCATGAGCGATCGCGTGGGTGTGTTCAATCAGGGAAAAATTGAACAGATCGGCAGTCCCACGGAGATTTACAACGGGCCGACGACGAAATTCGTCGCCCAATTTATCGGCGCCGCCAATGTGCTTGAAGGCGCGCATGCGCGAAAGTTTACCGGGAAAAACGCGGCGATGCTGCGTCCCGAACGATTGGTATTCAGCGCGCCGGGTACCGGGCGGGTGAATGGCGAAGTGGAAGAAATTCAATACTTCGGATCATTTTCGCGCGTTCGTATTGGTATCGAAGACACCTTCTTGAGTGCGGATATTTCGTCTCACGGCAATCAGGCGCTGCCGAATGTAGGCGATCACGTCGGACTGAATTGGGACGATGGCGCGGTTCATGCGCTCGAAAATTAAACGGCGATTATTGTTTTCCACCATGTCATTGCGAGCAAAGCGAAGTAATCTCGATTTTCCGATGATGATTGAGTGTCGGATCGCCGCGTTGCCCTACGGGCGCCTCGCGATGACCCAATGGGTAGACTGGCCCTGTGGCGCCGATATCCGATGAACCACCCGACTGCTTCGCGCCGACAGTTCCAAAACGGAATTTTCCGCCAAGCTTCCGACTACCTGTATCACCATCCGCGCGCCACGTTAGCCTTATTGCTCGCCCCACCGCTGCTGTGGTTCGCGGTCATGTACTTGGGCGCATTGTTCGCGTTGCTCGCCAATTCATTTTTTCGACTCGACGACTATACCGGCCAAGTGGTGCGCGAGTTGGGCTTGAGCAATTTCATTGAGCTATTTCGACCGGCCAATCGCGACATCGTTTTCCGCACGACTTTGATGTCTCTGCTGGTGACCTTGGCCTGCGCCATCATCGGTTTTCCCATCGCCTACTACATGGCTCGTTACGCACGTGGCGCGAAAAAAGCGCTGCTGTACGTGGGCATCATGCTGCCATTGTGGTCGAGTTATTTGGTGCGGCTGTATGCCTGGAAGTTGTTGCTGGCGAAGGAGGGCGCCATCGCCTGGTCTTTCGAACAACTGCATCTGACATGGATGCTCGACGCCGTGCTCAGCGCGCCGATCATCGGCGCCAACTCCCTATCTTTTTCGCCGCTCGGCACCTTCATCGTATTCGTCTACATGTGGCTACCGTTCATGATCTTGCCGATTCAAGCGGCGCTTGAACGCATCCCGCCATCGTACATCGAGGCCTCCGGCGATTTGGGTGCGAAAGATTCGACGACGTTTTGGAAAATCGTCTTGCCGCTCGCCATGCCGGGCGTTGCGGCCGGTTCGATCTTTACCTTCTCGTTGACCCTGGGCGATTACATCATTCCGCAGGTGATCGGCAATTCCACGCCCTTCATCGGCAACGTGGTTTACAAACAGCAAGGCGTGGCCGGTAACATTCCCTTTGCCGCGGCGTTTTCGTTAGTGCCCATTGTCGTGATTTTCGTTTACCTTTGGTTTGCCAAACGCAAAGGCGCCTTCGATGCGCTCTAAGTCGCCTTGGACTTTACGCATCGCGGTGGCGGCGGGCGTCGCGTTCCTGCACGTTCCATTACTCCTCATCATCGTTTATGCCTTCAGCACGGAAGATAAATCCTATATTTTTCCGCCACCGGGCTTGACGACGAAATGGTTTGCCGTCGCGCTGGAGCGCGACGACGTGTGGCGCGCCATCCGCTTATCCGCGCAAGTGGCTTGCTGGTCGACAGCCATCGCGATCGTGCTCGGAACCTTAGCGGCCGCGGCACTGGCGCGCACGAAATTTTTCGGGCGCGATTTTGTCTCGATATTACTTATTTTGCCGATCGCTTTGCCGGGAATCATCACCGGCATCGCGTTACGCTCGGCCTATCACACCCTCGATATTCCGTTTAGTTTTTGGACTATCGTCATCGGCCACGCGACCTTCTGTGTCGTGGTCGTGTACAACAATGCCGTCGCGCGTTTACGTCGAACCAGCCCATCGCTACTCGAAGCCTCCATGGACCTTGGCGCAAATATGTTTCAAACTTTGCGCTATATCGTTTTGCCGCAACTTGGCTCGGCGCTGTTGGCGGGAGGACTTCTCGCATTCGCATTAAGTTTCGACGAAGTGATTGTCACGACCTTCACGGCGGGCCAGCAAACCACGCTGCCGATTTGGATGTTCCAGGAACTGATTCGACCGCGTCAACGTCCGGTCACTAATGTCGTCGCGGTGATCATCATTGCGTTAACATTTATCCCAATTATTACCGCCTATTGGCTGACTCGTGGCGACGAAGCCCCCGCCGCCCACTGATTTTTTTCGAGAGGACATCATGTCGCAACTATCTGTTAAACCCATCACCGATTGTTTCATCGATGGTCAGTTCGTCACCGGTAAAGGCGAAGCCGAGCGCGTGCTCAATCCATCCACCGGCGAGTTACTGGTCGAGGTACGCGAAGCCTCAGTCGAGCAGATTCACCAAGCGGTCAAGGCTGCGGGCCGTGCTTTTGAAACCTGGAGCCAGACCACGCCCATGGAGCGTTCGCGCCTATTGCTCAAACTCGCCGACGCCATCGAAGCGAACGCGGAAACCTTCGCACGCTTGGAATCGCTTAACTGCGGCAAACCTTACGCACGTGCGCTCGGCGATGAAATTCCCGCCGTCGCCGATTGTTATCGCTATTTCGCCGGCGCCGCGCGCTGCATGAGCGGCACGGTGACCAACGAATATTTGCCCGGCCATACCAGCATGGTGCGGCGCGATCCGGTCGGCGTAATTGGCTCCATCGCGCCGTGGAACTATCCCCATCTCATGGCTGCTTGGAAACTCGCACCGGCCTTGGCGGCCGGCAATACCGTGGTACTGAAACCTTCTGAGCAAACGCCGCTAACAGCGCTATATTTGGCGCAAGTCGCTGCGGATATTTTCCCAAAAGGCGTATTGAATGTTGTCTGCGGTCGCGGCCCCACGGTCGGCCAGCCGTTGGTCGAACACCCCGGCGTACGCATGGTATCGATCACCGGCGATATTGCAACCGGGCGGAAGATATTGAACGCGGCTTCCGCAACATTGAAACGCACCCATCTCGAACTCGGCGGCAAAGCGCCGGTGATTGTGTTCGATGACGCCGATCTGGCAGCGGTGGTCGAGGGCATTCGCACCTTCGGCTACTACAACGCCGGACAGGATTGCACCGCAGCCTGTCGTTTATACGCCGGCGCAAAAATTTACGACAACTTAGTCGCCGATCTTTCCAGCGCGGTGAAATCCATCAAGGTCGGTTTGCAAGACGAACCGGACGTGGAAATCGGCCCGCTGATCAGCGCGCGGCAACGGGATCGCGTCGCGAGCTTCGTCGACCGCGCGAAGCAAGTTAGCCACATCGAAGTGACGGCGGGTGGCAATGTTCGCGCCGGCGCCGGTTTTTTCTACGAGCCGACGGTCATTGCCGGCGCGCTCCAGGATGACGAAATCGTGCGCAAAGAAGTGTTCGGCCCGGTCGTATCGATCACGCGTTTTAATGACGCCGATGAAGCGATCAACTGGGCGAACGATTCCGACTACGGCCTGTCGTCATCGGTGTGGACGCAAGACGTCGGAAAGGCAATGAAAGTCGCCAAAAAACTCCAATACGGATGCACCTGGATCAACACCCATTTCATGCTAGTCAGCGAAATGCCCCACGGCGGATTGAAATCCAGCGGCTACGGAAAAGATCTTTCCATGTACGCTTTGGAGGACTACACCGTGGCAAGACATGTCATGGTGAAGTTTTAACGCAATTTTCTCGGCTTGCTATTTGGGTACGTGATCTTTTAGACCACCTTCGTTGAACTCTGCTCCTGTGCGCTGAAGGGCGCGGTACGTTTCATTCGAGCATTGGGAGCTGAGCTACTGGCACCACGACACGAATTGATCTGGATTGACCCGCGGTACGTGCGAGATAGCCACCCGCTTCAAGCTACAAGATCATCTGATGAACTGAAGGTGCCGACACATTGAAGTATCTTTGAATGTCTGCTTCCGCAGGCGGACGGCGATTAATCTTTTCGTAGTAGTAGATGAACGCCAAGTACTGACCCTGACGTGTTGTGAAGCTCCGCTCGCTCATGGGAAGTTCGGGACTGACGCCTACGTAAAGTGACCATCCTAAATGATGGAAAACAATAAATCAAATCGCGCTATATTTTTCGCCTTGCAGTTGATTCGGGTTGTATGTTAATCCGTTGAACATTTCTCGACCATCCTAAAACTGTTGTCTCTTCGCCGGTTTAATCTATGCGGAAAAATCGCCTGAAACATGATGGTATCCCAGGCGCCAGTTCGCTGTAGAGCGGGTTGCTTACATCATCATTAAGGCACTGCCCCGAAAAGCGCATGGGTGGCGAATTCAAGATTTCAATTCAAGCGCGGGGGATTGCCTTGGGCGACATTTACGGCCATTGAGATTTGCATCGGCGCACCAGGCGCTACAATAGCCCCACGTTTCGCTCAATAATTTTCGCATGCCGCGAGTCCGATCCCTTAAGCAATATCTGTTGCTGTACGCCATCGGCTTTTTGGCGTTGGTTACCATCGCCGGTGGCATGGGCGGCTATGCGCTGTATTTCTGGCATCAGTCTTCGCGCGAAACCTTGCGCTTGAACTCGATGATGCAGCAGGTGCAGGAAATGCGCGGTAGCCTTTATTTGCAGCTCAAGGAGGTGTTTGATTCGATTTTTTTGGCCGATAGCGAAGCGGTCAAGCAATACTACGAATACGAGCAACGCATACAAACCCATCTGAATCGCCTCGACAACATTGCCCATGGCCCGGACGAGCGTGCGGCACTGAATGGGTTGCGCAAGTCTTATCAAGGCGTGCGGGACGTCGGCGCCAACGTTCTACGCGCCGATCGAAATATGTCGATGGCGGAGAAGCAGCGCTTGCTGAATACGGAACTTGAAATGCACGGCATCAATAATCACGAGGAAGCGATCAAAAAAATCGATTCGCTGCTGCGCGTGCAACAGTCGCAACTGGATCGGCGCTTGAGCAAGTTGAATCAACTGGTGCCTGCGCTGCTCGCCTTGCCCTTCTTGCTCGCGCTCGGGTTATTGATTTTTTCCCGCTTGTTTTTGCAACGGGCGGTGGTGGCGCCGTTGGCGGCGCTGGAGAGGGCGACCGCGAGGATTAGCGCCGGGCTTTTGGATGAGCGCGTACGGCTTTACGGCCCGAACGAATTGCGCTCGCTGGCGGAAAAAGTGAACACCATGGCGAGCGATTTGGCGGAGAACCGGCAATCGTTAGTGCGCGCGGAAAAACAGGCGACCTTGGGCGCGCTGGTGCCGGTGTTGGCACACAATATCCGCAATCCGATTGCGGCGATTCGTGCGACGGCTCAGGTGATCAGCGATCCGGCGCTGTCGGCCGAGACGAAGGAAGATATCGCGGGAATCATCAGCACAGCGGATCGTTTGGAACGCTGGACGCGCAGTTTGTTGTCTTATCTGCATCCGATGAAGCCGCGGTTTTCCGCTGTCGATCTGAATAAATTGTTAGATAATGTGTTGGATCTATGCCGTCTGCGCATCGACAAAAAACAACTGACGGTAGACAGCGAAGGCGATACTAGCGCGCGCTGCGTTTCACTCGATGTCGAGTTGATGGAGCAAGCGTTACAAGGATTGATCGTCAACGCCATCGAGGCATCGCCGCCACAAGGCAAGTTGACATTGCGCGTGGTGTGCCGCGCCGATCGCGTTAACATTCATATTTTGGACGAGGGCTCGGGCATGCCATTCACCCCGGTGACCAATGGCCTCGCGCCGGGTCCGACAACGAAGCGCTACGGCACCGGACTTGGCATTCCGTTCGCGTTGCGCGTGATCGACGAGCATGGCGGCACGGTGCAATTCATATCACGCGAGCCGCACGGAACGCAAGTGATCGTCTCGATTCCACAGCGGCATGCAGGAGAAACCAGTCAAGATGTTAGCCCGTAGTCCCGATCAAGACCCCGCTAAGCCGGCAGCCGGTCGCGGCGAGCCGGCGCATATCCTCATGGTCGAGGATGAGGCGCTGTTTGCGCGCGCGACCAAGAAGCGCCTTGAACGCGCGGGGCACCAGTGCAGTATCGCCGCCGATCTTGCGAGCGCACGCGCGATGCTGCGTTCCACGCGGCCCGATTTGGTGTTGCTCGATTTACGTTTGCCCGACGGCAACGGACTGGATTTTCTTGCGGAATTTTCGTCGAACGAAAATGAACGCTTGCCAACCATCGTGCTGACAGCCTTCGGCGAAATCGGCGACGCGGTGCAAGCGATGAAGCAGGGTGCGCTCGATTATTTGCGCAAGCCCATCGATCTGGATGAATTGCAATTGGCCGTCGATCAAGCGCTGCGCAACGTGCGCTTGAAACATCAATTGGATTTCTCCCGCGAGCGCGACAGCCATGCCCTGGAAGGCGCGCAGATGCTGGGTCACAGCGATGCCATCGCCACGGTCCGCACCCAGATTGCCCGTCTGGCACGCCTCTCGGAAATTAGCTCAGGACCGCCGCCTACCATTTTGATCCTAGGCGAAACCGGCACCGGAAAAGATGTTGCGGCGCGCTTGCTGCATACCTCCGGCAAGCTGCGCGATCGCCCGTTTGTGCAAATCGACTGCGCCTCATTGCCGAAAGATTTGATCGAAGCAGAATTGTTCGGCCATGAAAAGGGCGCTTACACCGGCGCCGGCGTCGCCCGGAGCGGATTGATCGAAGCGGCGGAAGACGGCACGCTGTTCCTCGATGAGATCGGCGAAATGCCATTGGAGTTACAAGCCAAACTGCTCAATGTGATTGAACGCCGCAAGACGCGGCGGCTCGGCGCGACCAAGGAATCCAGTGTCGCCGCGCAGTTTGTCGCTGCCACCAATCGCAATTTGCCGGACATGATCGCCGCCGGTTCGTTTCGCAGCGATCTTTATTATCGTTTGAATGTAGTGACGCTGACCCTGCCGCCGCTACGCGATCGCGGCCCGGACGTGGCCCTATTAGCGCGGCATTTTTCGGTGCAAACCTGTCGCCGTTACGGCTTGCCGGAAAGACCATTCAATGCCGACACGCTCACCGCGCTACAGAATTATCGCTGGCCCGGCAATGTCCGTGAGCTCAAGCACCAAGTGGAACGCGCGCTGCTACTGAGTCACGCAGAGGAAATCAGCGCCGCGGATTTAGGCATCGTCGCCAGTGAAACGGTGCTTGTCAATGTTCCGCCCGTGGCGGGATTGACGTTGGAAGCCGCGGAGAGAATGCTCATCGGCGCTGCGATGCGCGAGACACAAAATAACGTATCGGAAGCAGCACGGCGGCTCGGTGTCAGCCGCATGACCTTGCGCTATCGCTTGGAGAAGTACGGCCTTGGGTCGGAGATCGTGGATTAGCGAGGTTGCCGGCGCGCCGGGCACACTAATTGCTGCTAATTGTCTGTCGCTCTTTGCGGCTTTGAGCCAATTGTGACGCCTCCTAGTTAAGCCGGACCTCGTGCCCGGCTTCTTTTTGAGTGCTGTCAACGGGTTATCCAAAATACTTTGGCTCAAGCGCAGGCGAGTTGTGCCGGACGCGGCGCTGAAGTTCGGCGATAATGGTGGTTGAAATAAGCCACCGCTGGCTGAAATAGACCATTGGGTGGAAGAATGATCCAATGAAAAAAATGTACCGTATATCTAAAAAAAGAGGAGTTGTGATGGTTTACCCTTCAGGCTTGTCAACCGTACGCATGCTTGCACTCGCATCGATCATTCCATTCGGGAGCGCCGGCGCCGCCGATGCGCCGGATAATCCCGCCGAGATTCTAGAGTTGCCGACCGTCGAGGTGATCGGCACCACGCCGTTACCCGGCATCGGCACGCCGGTGAAAGATGTCCCGGCTAACGTGCAAGTTTTCACCAGTAAAGACTTCGCCAAACAAAAACATACCGACATTTCCGAATACTTGGAACAAAATCCGACCAGCGTCACGGTGAATGCGGCGCAAGGCAATCCATTCCAAGTCGATGTGAATTTCCGCGGCTTCACTGCCTCACCGCTGCTTGGCACGCCGCAGGGTTTGTCGGTGTTTCAAGATGGCGTGCGCATCAATGAGCCATTCGGCGATGCGGTCAACTGGGACTTGATTCCGCAATCGGCTATTTCCAGCATTCAAGTGATTCCCGGTTCCAACCCGGTGTTCGGCCTGAATACGCTTGGCGGCGCCTTGTCCGTGTATACCAAAAGCGGATTCCAATATCCCGGCGCGGCAATCGAAGCGTTGTTCGGATCGTTCCGCCGCAAGCAAGTGCAGTTTGAGTTAGGTGGCAACAACGGCAAGAATTTAGACTATTTTTTGACCGGCAATTTCTTCGATGAAAAAGGTTGGGGCGATCACAATCCGAGCCGCGTAAAGCAGTTCTTCGCCAAGGTAGGTTGGCAAAATGATAATACCGACTTTGATGTCAGCCTCACGGCCGCCGACAACCGTTTAGAGGGCATGCAGTCGCTGCCGAAATCCTTCATCAGCGAAAATTTCAAGCAGGCCTACACTTTTCCGGATACCAACGAAAACAAAATGACGTTTCTCAACGCTAAGGGCAGCCATTTTTTTACCGAACAACTCTTGCTGGGCGGCAACGTTTATTTTCGCAAGTTCAAAAACACCAACACCAGCAGCAACCAGGCGGATGGTTTCGACATATCGTTACCCGTCGACGATACCAATTTCCCCGCGCTAAATGATCGCTCTGTCATCGATCAAGATAGCTACGGCGGTAGTGTTCAACTCACGCTCGATCGCAAACTTGGTGCGCGGAAAAATCAACTAACGGTGGGCGCCAGCGCCGACTTGGGCAAGGCGAATTTCAAGCAATCGGAGCAGGCCGCTAACTGGACGGCGGATCGCAGTATTACGCCGTTTCCCGGCGCCGAGTTCGAGTTGGAAACCAACGCCGATACCGAAAACGCCTACTACGGATTGTACTTCACCGACACGTTGCAGTTGTCCGAGCAATGGGGCATGACCTTTTCCGGCCGCTACAATCGTGCTCAGATCAAGATTACCAATCGCGGCGACGCAATCGACGACAGGCTGAACGGGGATCACACATTTTCCCGTTTCAATCCCGCCATCGGCGTGAACTTCAACCCGTCACCCAAAGTGACCGCCTATGCCACGTATAACGAAGGCATGCGCGCGCCGACGGCGATGGAATTGACCTGCGCCGATCCCGAGGCGCCGTGCAAATTGCCGAATAGTTTTCTTGCCGATCCGCCACTGAAGAAAGTCGTCGCGAAAACCGTTGAGCTCGGCGCACGCGGAAAAGTCGGTGAGGGTTCCAGTTGGAATGTAGCGATCTACCGCTCGGATCTAAAGGATGACATCCAATTCATCAGTTCAAATCTAACGACGGCAACCAACCTGGGATATTTCCAGAACGTCGGCGACACGCGCCGCGAAGGACTGGAACTGGGCGGCACGACCAAATTTTCCAGCTTTACCTTCAGCGCGCGGTATGCCTACTTGAAAGCAACTTATCAATCGTCGTTTGTTGTGTTCAGCCCGTTTAATTCTTCAGCCGATGTGGATGGCAATATGCAAGTGTCGTCAGGCAATCGCATCCCCGGCATCCCCGAGCACAACTTCAAAGTACGTTTGGACTACGACTGGAACGAGACATTTTCTATCGGCACGAATGTGCTGTATTCCGCCGGCATTTATGCGCGCGGCGACGAAAACAATCAAGACAAAAATGGAAAAGTGCCTGGCTATGCCGTGGTGAATCTCGATGGGCGCTACAACGTGACGAAAAAATTTCAATTATTCGCCCGGGTCAATAATCTGTTCGACAAGCGCTACGCCAACTTCGGAATTTTGGGTGAGAACCTATTCCCGCAATCGAATGGAAAAGTATTTACCGGCGCTGGCAACGGTGAGACGGAGCAGTTTCAGTCGTTGGGTTCGCCGCGTGGAATCTGGATCGGCGCGCGGTATGAGATTTAGTTTTTAGGCGCCCGCGCCGGATTTAACAACTGTCATGTTTAAAACATTACCCACTTGATGTCGAATGCGGTCGGCACGGGAATCTTTCCATGAAACGAAACCCAAAGGGTGGATCAAGCGTAGCGGATCCACCATGCGAAACATAGCCCACGACCCTTCATCAATTTTGCCTGCTGCTCGCGCGCCCAGTCGAGCGAGGCGAGGTAGTATGTCTCAGCGCCTTGGAGATCGCCTTTTAGCGCGAGCATCCAGCCTTTGAGACGCAGGATTTCCGCCAGGTAGTAACACGTCTAGGTCGACATCGCTCGACTCAAACGCTTCGGCGTATTGGGTCAGTCTCAGTGTTTCCAACCAGGTGCGTATGCTTATCATCTGCATTCCTTCGCGCCGTGGTTCCAGCGTGCGAGCGACGCGCAAATACTCGAATTCAAGCGAGTGGAAGATCGCGTAGTGCTTACCTTCGATCTCGACCTCGGCGATCTGCTCGCCCTAGGGTTAAACGACAAACCCAGCACCAGTATTTTTCGCCTTAATGATGAAACCGCTGATTCGGTCAACACCAGTCTTCTCACCGTGCTAGCGCAAACCGAGGGTGATTTGCAAGAAGGGGCATTGATTCTGGTGCAAGATTTTCGGTACCGAATACGGCGGTTGCCGATCTCCTGATGTTGTGCCCTATGCAGCGAGTTCATCGAGTAGCGCCTTTGCCTGTTTGAGATCATGGGTGTCGAAGCCTTCGGTGAACCAGTTGTAGAGTGGGGCGAGGAGGTCGTAGGCTTCTTTGCGCTTCCCCTGCGATTGCCACAATTGCGCGAGGCTAGTCGAGGTGCGCAATTCCCAAGACTTCGCCTGCTGTTCGCGTGCGACGTCGAGCGATGCGAGGTAGTTGTCTTCTGCCGCCGCAAACTTTCCCTGCTGCTGCAGCATCCAGCCCTTGAGCCGCAGCACCTCCGCCAGGTGCGAGCGTTCTTCCCATCCAGGCCGCGCAATCTGGGCGAGGCTCTCTTCGATTAGAATCAATCCGCCCTCGAGGTCACCGCTCAGCGCCAAACCTTCGGCCAGGGTCGCTCGATAGTAAGGCATCCAAACCTCGGCACCCCCGGCGTTCCACGTCTCCAATGCATCCCGCAGATGGGGGATTCCCTCCGCGTGGCGCCCTGCCCGCCGCCAAGCGATGCCTTTGTATACTTGCG
>JBKJHT010000145.1:0-3392 GCA_046598945.1 Burkholderiales bacterium
TATCCACACCGGCGGAAAGGGTGAAGTATTCGCCGCTGATCTTGCCGTAGCCGCTTGCATCGCCGAAATCCGTGCGCTGACGGATAACGGCGCCGGGAATTTGCATCTTGATATCCACGTCTTCCTTGGCAATCCGCATGTTCGTTTCTCCCTGTCTCTTGAGCAACTAGACCGATTGGTCTAGCGAGACAATACGCCGTCAAACGGCGCTGTCAA
This sequence comes from Burkholderiales bacterium, assembly GCA_046598945.1. Lineage (GTDB taxonomy): Bacteria > Pseudomonadota > Gammaproteobacteria > Burkholderiales > JALYOK01 > JALYOK01. Next base: position 217 of record JBKJHT010000145.1, read on the forward strand.
GCGGGCCAGCACCCTGAATTTAAGTAAAAATTGCTGAGAAGCGTTACAAATTTTGGCATATCAATAAAGGGTTCGACTCTTAGATGTTAGAGTTCTTTTTTTGCCAGGAACTACGTACGTATGCTACTGGCCCATAACGCCTAATCGTGAGTTCTCAACAACCAGTCTGCAATTACGGTGCTAGCCGTCACCGATTAGACGACGAACAACTCACGCTGCTGACCCACAGCGGACGCGCAAGTAGACTAATTTCGCTTTATCGCCATGAGCCGTCATTCAGACCTTGAATGAATACAACTCGCATGGCGCGAACCCGACCATTGGGAGGTCTGCTCAGACAATGATGTAGCCGGCTGCCGTACCCTCGCATCTGGGCGCGGACGCTCCTCTAGAAGCGAGCGAGTAGCTGTCACCAAATGAAGATTACCAGCGGGCAAGTCGGCTAGCGGTAGCGGCTCCGAGGATGGCAAGCCCGGCTATTGCGATTATGTACCAGGTGGCAACAAACAGCGGAGAGTCATTGGTGCATTGGGCGGCATAGAAGGTAGCCGCGATGCCGCCAGCCAGCAGCCCTGCGACCGCGCCTGCGAGGGCTGGCCTAGTAGGAGCACTGTAATGCAGGGTCCGCAGGAAAATAGCGAACGGGCCTAAGCCGATTAGCGATATATAGGTCAAGCAAGCAATGCTGTTGGTGCCGACCAACGTCGCCCACCATATATCGGACGGCAGGGCAAAAAGCTCAGCGGTTGCCGCCACGGCGATGAGAGCGGGTGCTATTGCAAGATAGGGGATCACTTTGCGCCAGTTCTCGCCCGGTCGCGATAGCGCGCGAGCACAGCCGAAGGCGCTCACTGAAAGCGTGATAGTAAGCAGGAACTTGAATAGAAAACGATACGTTTCCGCAGCCGTTGCGATATCGGGCCTGGGCCCGAGCATTGCAAAGAAGGCAGCGGCGGCAAGAGCGATGGCGAGGCTGACCGCCCCCCACCACGCCGTCGAAAGCGGCGTTGCAGGCCGCCGTGTATCCGCAGCCAACGACTTGATAAATTCACTTGTATCCATTTCGACTCCGCCCAAACCGCCCTGCGATTGCCGTCAGGCCGCGATGGAGTGCTACCCGCACCGCCGTCTCGCTCATGCCCAGCCACTTTGCCGTCTCTCTGATTGAACGTCCATCAACGGAAATCGCCGTCACGACGGAGCGCTGGCCGGGTGCAAGTGTTGCCAGCGCCCGACCGATCTCCCGGTCGCTAACGGTTTCAGATGTAGGCTCAGCAAAGGTTTCAGCAATCTCGCCAATCTCGATTTCCAGCCGGCGACCATGCTGACGAAAGGCGTCAATGAGTTTGTATTTCGCGATTGCGTAGAGCCACGGCGTGATGGGCGCATCCTGCCGCCAAGTGTGGCGCTTTAAGTGGATCGCAAGTAACGTTTCCTGCACAATGTCCTCCGGGTCGATACCGCCCTGTACGATCTTTCGACGGACTAAGCCACGCACGAGACAGGCTGCCTGTTGAAGGAAATCGCCATAGGCTCTTTCATCTCCCACGATTGCGGCTCGCATAAGCCGGGCAAGTTCTGCTTCGTCCCTATGTTCCAAATCTGTCTTCCTTCAAATACGACGGCGGACGGCCCATTGTTACATGGCCGGAAAAATTTTGTCCAAGACGCGGGCAACCAATCACGAAATCGTGTCACCCTCGAAGATGTAACATTGGGCCTCATGGACCGAATTAACCTTTGCGCGCTCTATAGCGGGCGCTCTGCAACCCAATGGGAGATGAATAACATGTCAACAAGATCAACAGTGAGTGCGGCCATTTTGGCCGGTGCCGTTGTAACCGCTTTAGCGTCGTTTGCGGTCGCAGCGCCGCTGACGGAAGCGGAAGGAAAGGCGGCGATGAAGGCCGGCAAGGAGAAGTGTTACGGCGTTTCTCTCGCCGGCATGAATGACTGTGCGGCAGGACCCGGCACCACCTGCCAAGGCACATCGACTATCGACTTTCAGGGCAATGCCTGGAAGTTCGTGCGGGGCGGAACCTGTGCTTCAATCAAGGTGCCGGACAGCCGCAGCGGCTCGCCCAAGGCTTTGACACGCGACGTCCCAGCATAACCCCACGCAATTTGCCGGAAAGCGGAGATCACGATGAACGAACTGGCTACCTATCGTGCCGCGCGCGCATCGGCGGCCCCGCGCTTTCCGGCACATCCAATCGCAGGCCTCGCGGGCACCAGCCTGAAGCATGAGCATCTGCCATCTATCCTCGCCGACGACGCCCAAGGTGGCTTCTTCGAAGTCCATGCGGAAAACTATATGGGCGCTGGTGGGGCGCCCCATCATACCCTTGCCAGCATCCGCCGCGATTACCCGGTGTCGCTGCACGGCGTGTGTATGTCGATCGGTGGGTCGCAGCCGCTCGATAAGACCCATCTCGGGCGGTGCAAGGCGCGTGTCGATCGCTACGAACCTGCGCTTGTTTCCGAACACCTCGCGTGGTCAACTCATAATACAACCTACTTCAACGATTTACTTCCTCTGCCCTACACCCCGGATACCCTTGCTCGCGTCTCCCATCACATCGACCAAGTGCAGGAGATGATTGGTCGCCCAATCCTGCTTGAGAATCCATCAACGTATGTGGTTTTTCCGCAGTCGACGATGAGCGAGACGGAATTTATCCGTAGGCTGACCCAGCGCACCGGCTGCGGCTTGCTTCTCGACGTCAACAATGTCTTCGTTTCCGCCACCAACCACGGTTATTCTGCGCTTGACTATCTCGCCGATTTTCCGCTCGAACACGTTGGTGAAATCCATCTGGCCGGACACGCCAAGCAGGCCGATGACGAGGGTGATCTGCTGCTCATAGACAGCCATGATGGTCCAGTCTCCGATGCGGTATGGAAACTATTTGAGATCGTGATCGGCCAATGCGGACCAATCCCGACTCTGGTAGAGTGGGATAGTGCTATACCGGACTGGCCCATTCTTAAAGCCGAGGCAGTTGCTGCTCAGGCAATTCTCAGCCGCCATTCGCAAAGATTAATGCCCGGAAAAGTCAATGCAGCCTTCTGATTGCCAGATCCACTGTCTCGAAAATCGCCTTGGCTATGCGACCAACTTCACCCCTGCGCTGCTCGATCCAGAACGGGCACCGCCTGCAATCGTCTCAGGACCG
>JBKJHT010000235.1:0-43840 GCA_046598945.1 Burkholderiales bacterium
AGATGCCGAGCGGGCGCTGCGTGCGGCGTTGGAAATTATTCAAACGGTGAAGAGCGCTTCCGTCACCGAGGCACTGTCGGTTCGCATCGGCATCGCCACCGGCCCCGTCGTCGTCGGCGAACAAGCCGGTGTCGGCGAGCAGTCGAAGTTGGCCATTGGCTCCACCCCCAATCTCGCTGCCCGTCTGCAAGGCTTAGCTTCCGCCGATCAAATCGTCATCGCCGCCTCTACGCGGCGATTAGTCGGCAACACCTTTGAACTCGCTGACCTAGGTGAACACGAACTGAAGGGGATTTCGGAGCCCGTTCGCGCCTGGCAGGTTCAGGGTGCTTCGATTGTCGAAGGCCGGTTCGAAGCCAGGCGCGGCAGCGCAGGGCTAACACCCTTTGTCGGCCGCGAAGAAGAGTTGGGCGTGCTGCTCGCGCGTTGGCAGCAAGCGCGCGGCGGCGAGGGCCAGATCGTTCTGTTGTGCGGCGAACCGGGCATCGGCAAGAGCCGCATCACCGAGACCTTACGCGAGAGCCTGGCCAATGAAGCCCACATACGGCTCACCTATCAATGCTCGCCCTATCACACCAACTCCGCGTTCTACCCGGCGATTGCCCATCTGGAGCGCACGGCTGGCTTTACGCGCGACGATAGTATTGAAGCCAAACTCGACAAGCTCGAAGCCCTGCTTGCCCTGACGCCTGATCAAATCGCCAACGTTGCCCCGCTGATCGCGGCGCTGTTGTCGCTACCGATCGATCGCTATCCACCGCGCATGCTCTCGCCCCAGAAGCAAAAAGAACTGACGATGGCAGCTCTTGTCGACCAAGTGATTAGGTTGGCGCAACGCCATCCGGTGTTGCTAATCGCAGAAGATGTACACTGGATCGATCCGTCGACCCTGGACATGTTAAACCTCATGCCTGAGCGCGTGCGTGGCGCGCCCGTGCTGATGCTGCTTACCCACCGCCCGGAGTTCGCTGCACTCTGGCCGGGCCGGGAACACGTCACTGCGCTCAACTTGAATCGTTTGCCCAGACGGCTGGCCTTGACGCTCGTGGATAATGTCACGAATGGTAAGACGCTCCCTGCGGAGGTGCTAGAACAGATTCTCGCCAAAACCGATGGCGTGCCGCTATTCGTGGAAGAACTCACCAAGAACATTCTGGAGTCGGGCTTCTTGCTAGAAACACAGGATCGCTTTGAATTGACGGGGCCGCTACCAGCGCTCGCGATCCCCTCCAGCCTACAAGATTCCCTCATGGCGCGTCTCGACCGGCTGGCTTCCGTCAAGGAGATCGCGCAGATCGGCGCCTGTATCGGGCGGGAGTTTAGCCACGAGTTGCTCGCCGCCGTGTCGCGGCTCGCGCCAACGCATCTCGAACGCGGCCTGCAGCGCCTAGTGGAAAGCGGCCTTGTTCTGCGCCGGGATAATCCACCGCAGGAGACCTACACCTTCAAGCACGCATTGGTGCAAGACGCGGCTTACGAGAGTTTGCTCAAGAGCCGCCGCAAAACTATACACCAGCAGATCGCCCGGGCGTTGCAAGCCAAGTTCACCGGACAAATACAGTCTAAGCCGGAATTACTGGCGCTGCATTTGACCAAGGCAGGATTGGTCGACGAAGCCTCGCCGCAATGGTTGGCGGCCGCCCAACTCGCCGCCATGGGCACCCGGTACCGCGAAGCGCAAAGCCACGTCGATTCGGCGCTAGCGATCGTCACCCTTTTGCCGGACGCGGCGCGGGCGAACATCGAGGTCTCGTTGCTCGTCACCGGCGCCTTCTGCCACTTCCCTGTCGAAGGCTACGCTTCGGAGTCCGCGGCGCGTATGCTGGCGCGGGTTGAGAAGGCGCTTGATCGCGTCACCGACGAAAACGCTCTCGGTATTGCATTGTGGGCCATCGGCGTTCATGCCTGGGTCAGCGGAAATTTCCCCAAAGCCCTTGCGACATACGAAAGGCTCGCCGCGCTCGCCGATAAGACCGGTGACGTTGATCGGTTGGTGTTTGCGTATTTTTGCCTAGGCACGCTCCTCAACAATGTAGCGCAATTCGCGCGCAGCCGCCGACTGCTTGAGTTTGCGATTGAAAAGTACCAACCCGAGCGGCATTTTCAGTTCGTGTATGCCATCGGCCAGGATCTCAAGACCTCATCGTGCACTTTTATGGGGATGATCTGTTTATGGTCAGGTTGTCCCGATGAAGCGCGCCGCTATTCACAAATGAGCATCGCCCATTCGGAGGCGATCGCTCATCCGTTTAGCATGTCACTATCGCTCAGTTTAGCGGGCATGGTGTTGGCGGAAACGGGGGGCTGCGAGGACGCCATTCACCTCAGCAAGCGTTGCATCGAATTGTGTGAAGCACAAAACTTGCCATACTGGATGGCGTGGGCAATCTTTGCCGAGGGCATTGCACTGGTGCGGCAAGGTCACTACGATCGCGGCCAAGCTAATCTCGACCGAGCGAGTCAAATCTTTGAAGCGATGGGTCAGCGAACCGGAAACGGCTGGATCAGCGCGTGGCAAGCGATCGCGCTTGCCCGCCAAGGGCGCTTTGACGCGGCGCGGCGTGAGGCGGATTTCGGCGCGCAGCGTTGCCGCGAAACCGGCGAACTGTCGCACTTGCCATGGACGCGACATGCGCGCGGGATCCCCGAACTACTCGATCCCCACGCCGAAGCAGGCGCCGCCGAGCATTGGTTCCAGTCTGCCATCGCGGAGGCACGTGGTCACGATAATCGCTGGATCGAACTTCGCGCCGCGAACTCCCTGGCGGGTCTGTGGCAATTGCAGGGCAAACGCAAAGAAGCGCACGATCTGCTCGCACCCGTTTACAACTGGTTCACCGAAGGCTTCGATACCAAGGATTTGATTGAAGCCAAAGCGCTGCTGGATCAGGTTCGATGAGAACGCTATTGGCTTGTCAACTTTCGCCCGCTTCGGCGAGGATAGCTTTGATCAAGTCGGTCGATAGCCGAAACCCACGGGCGTGCAACGTCTCCACCACAGGGCGGACCGCCGACAACAAACCGTGCCGCTTGGCGCGGACCAGAATGCCGGCGGTTCCCGTAACCGCAAATCCTAAATTCTTCGCGGCCGCCCTTGCGGGCAAATCATCGATTAAGAGAAGGCATGGCGCACGCAAGTTTGACGCCGCACGAAGTATGCTTTCTTCACCGGGATCTAGAAATGTAAATGTCGGTTCTTCCCACTCGCGATTGAGCGGCGTTAGCCATTTAGCTCGAAGCGCTTGGAGAATTTCCGCTTCGCCGGGCAACGCTTGCCCTCGGCCCGCCGCCACTTCGGCCAAAACGATTGCGGTGGTTTTAACTTTTTCGAACAGGGCCTTCAGTAGGGGAAGTTGGCCGGCGACCCCCAGGGCGATCAGCGGACTCGCATCCGCCAGGACTATTGGGCGAGCCACGCGTCCAAAGTTTCGAGATCTTCACGTAGCGTGGTCAAATCGCCTTTCATGATCGGTAATCCGCGTTGAGACAGGAGCTGCATAAATGTCGCCGGCGCCAGTCCCGCGAGCCTAGCCGCGCGCCCAAGGGCGAGGCTGCCATCGCGATAGAGCGAGATCGCCATCGCCGCGCGCACGCCATCCTCGGCCAGCACGCCGTCATCAGCCAAGTGAACCAGCAACGCCTGCGGCTCATCACGATTCATCACCACCACCATATCGTCGCGCGCCATGCGCAGCGCTTCGGACGGGTTATTCTTGAGTTCTCGCACATTGACGGATTTCATTTTGAGCCTCATTAATGTAGGAACATAATATAGGACTTTAACGCGTGAATGTCCATGTTCGGTTGGAGGTCATTGCAACTGACGGAGCTTAGCGTTCGGGGGGCGTGTTAAAACGTGTATAAGTCACAAATTTGCTGGGTGTTTACGCCGTGCGATACTTGTTTCTCAGGCGCAGGATAAGAACTCGCCTACCCGAGCTTCGGTAGGGGTAGCGAGCCGAACAAAGTGGTTGAGCCCGGCGCAATTGTTTCGAGTAGCTAGTTCAAAATCATCATGAGGGGGATATGAAGAAAATCCGTTTGAACTGGCTAGTCGGTTTGGCTTCAATGTGGGTAGCAACAACAGCCCTGGGCGAAGAAACGATTAAGGTTGCCCTCAATATTCCACTCAGCGGCCCATTCGCCAATATCGGCGAGCTTTATGTCAATGTAACCCTCCAGGTGAGTAAACACTGGAAAGAATGCTACAAAAAAGCGCGATAAATAACAACACTCGAATATATATCCGGTAGTCTGTCTCTATTTAATACATTTTTTCAATAACATATAAAGCACATGTTTCGTAATGAGTCATTCATGGGACGGTATGAAATAAAACAGGGGCTTTTTTGCCGGATTCTTACTCGACAGAACGAAGTTTGGAAAATGGATTATTGCTCGGAAGTGTTGCGGTTTATTGTCGTTTAGTGCCCCACCAGTTCCCCATAAAATAAAAAAGCACCTGCGAAATTATCGCAAGTGCTTGTTCTATTTGGCTGGGGAGGTAGGGATCGAACCTACGAATGCCGGAATCAAAATCCGGTGCCTTACCACTTGGCGACTCCCCAAAAACTTTAAAAACCGGCGAGGGGATGAACAGACCAGCCCTCGGCGACAAAACCCTTCATCGTCCCCGGCAATGCCGAATACACGTTCTCAGCGCCTTCCTGACTCGAAAATGCTGCGAAAACCGCACTGCCGGAGCCCGTCATCCGCGCCGCTGCGTACTTATTAAGCCATTGTAAATAATGACCAATCTCAGGAAATCGGCGCGTTGCGACCGATTCCAGATCATTTCGAAGCTCGGCTGACGAAAAGTCCGATATTTTGATTGGAATCGAATCCCGTGTCAATTCGGCGTCCGAGAAGATACCTTTGGTCGGAACGTGAACCGCTGGCGTCAGGACGACGTACCAGGCTTTTGCTACTTCAATCGGCGCGAATTTTTCGCCGATTCCCTCGGCAAACGCCGAACGACCAAAGATAAATACCGGCACGTCGGCGCCGAGTTCGAGGCCGATTTCCTGCAGTTCCGTGCGGCTAAGATCAAGATCCCACAAGCGATTCAGGACGATCAGGGTCGTGGCCGCATCGGAACTGCCGCCGCCAAGGCCTGCCCCCAGCGGCAGATGCTTCTCAAGCTCGATCGATACGCCAAATCGCGTCTTGGTTATGCTCTGAAGTAAGCGCGCCGCGCGCACACACAGATCGTCGTCGGCAATAATTTCGCTTGGCCCCGCGACACGCACAACCTCGCCATCGCGGCGCGGCGCAAAGCTCAGAAAATCGCGGCGGTCGATGAAGGTAAACGCGGTTTGCAGCAAATGATAGCCATCGTCGCGACGCCCAACGACGTGGAGGAATAAATTCAGCTTCGCCGGAGCGGGATAACGTACAACAACGCTCAAAGCTATTCGCGAATGGGGATGATGGTATCGACCACGAAGCGAATGACGAGGTCGGCGCGTTTCATAATAATTCGGTAAGGCAGTTCGATGTTGGCGAGGGGGCGATAGTCGGCAAACTGAATATCCCAGTCCTGCTGCTTCAGGTGCATCAGCCGGTTATTGGCGCCGCGCTCCTCCTCAGCCGGGCCTTCCGGCGCGACACGGCCAAGTACCCAATACTGCATGCCATTGAGTGGGAAATGCCAACCCATCACCTGCTCCATTAACTGATCGGCGTCGGCGGCCTGATAGATTTCTTTGTCGCCGGTGGTGAGCTTAGCGCCGCTCTCATTTTGCTCGATTTTCGCAACCGTGGTGCCGATCGGAGAATAAACCGTGATCTCGTGTTTCGGGGAGGCATGCAGCCAACGCAAGCTACCGCTATGACCTTCATTTCCCTGCTTTATGCCTAAGCGCCCGGAGAGTTTCAACGCCTTGATTTCCACCTCGGCGCCCGGCTCGATCACCGGAGCATTGCCGTCGTCGCGCGAGCGCAATCCGGCGCAGCCGCTCAGAAGCACAGCCGCTAACAACAGGCCAACGCCATAACAACGCGTAATCACAGAAACTTTGACGCGGGCTATTGTTTCAAGCGCTTGACTACTTCCGCCAACGCCTCGTTATCGGGGTGGGATTTGATGGCGGTCTGCCAAACTTGAGTCGCCTCGCTGCGTTTGCCATTGACCCACATAACCTCACCCAGATGGGCGGCGATCTCTGGATCGGGACGAATATCGAAGGCGCGCTGCAGTGTCGCAATGCTATCGGCAAAGTTGCCCATTTTGAATTGCACCCAACCTAGGCTGTCGATGATGAACGGATCGTCGGGAGAAATCTCAAGCGCTTTCTTGATCAAATCTTGGGCTTCGGCGTAGCGGGTGGTGCGATCTGCCAGCGTATAGCCGAGGGCATTGTAGGCATGGGCATGATCGGGCTTGAGCTTGATCAGTTTGCGTAGATCCTCTTCAAGCACATCGATGCGACCGATTTTTTCCGCGGCCATCGCCCGGTCATAGAGCAAATCGGCATTGTCGGGAAATTCTTTCATCGCGCCGTCGAGCCGGGCAAACGCTTCCTGGTAGGATTTCGCTTCGCGCAACATGCCCGCATCGGCCATGACGATTTGGGTTTTTTCCGCCGTGGATTCAGTCTTGATGGTACGCAAATAGTCGCGCGCTTCGGTCAATTTATTTTGCCGCGCCAACAAGCTGGCGATTTTTATCTGCGCCGGAAAATACTGCTCGCCCGCCGTGACACTCTTATACCACTCAGCTGCTTTGTCATAACGCTTGCGCTCTTCGTTGCTCTGTCCGAGCGAAAATCGCACCGCGTCCGGATCTTTCGGGTTGAGCTTTAACGCTTGGGTGAGATAGGTCTCGGCGCCCTCGAAATCTTGCAACTGCATCGACGCTAAGCCCGCGGTGACCGCCATGTCGGGATTATTCGGCGCGTTGTTGACCAACGCGCTGAATTGCGCCCGCGCGGCGGGGAAATTCTTCTGCCCGGCAAGCATGCGCGCGTAGCTCAGACGGACTTCGTTGGCCTTGGGATAACGACTCAAGAAATCTTCATAGTGCTTGAGCGCATCTTGTTTGTTGCCTTGCCACAGCACCTGCGCCTGCAACAGCGCACCGATTTCCCAGCCGGGCTTGAGTTCATTCGCACGTTTGATCTCGGTCAGCGCAAGCTCGTTCTGCTTAGCACTCAGCGCCGCTTGAGCAACGGCGAAATGCGCCTCGGCGATACTCGGGAACGGCTCGGCAAGCTGCTTCGCCAGATCCAGCGCCGCATTTTTGTCGCTTTGGCGCGCCAGCAAGCCATTTAATTCCATGAAGCTCTGGCGTACTTGCGGATCTTCACCGACGAACATTTTTTGCACATACGGCTTGGCCTGATCCAGCTTGCCTTCACCCATCAACACCGAGACAATAATCTGACGCGCCTGCTGCGACTGCGGATCTACCTCGGCCCACAACTTGGCGGCCTCCAGCGCTTCGCGCGGCTGACGCGCGTAAATCGCGATTTCCGTGGCGCGCTGTGCAACGCGCGGATCTTTAGTGGATTTTGCAACATCCAAATAGGTCGCCATGGCGACGTTCATTCGGCCGCGCTGCACCGCGATTTCGGCTAGCAATAATTGATAGACGATCTTGCTGGTGAGTTCTTGGCTCGGCAGACTGGGCGTGTAGGCGGGCGCTTGAGCGCGCTCTGGCATAGCCTCATCCAACGACGAAAGCGCGCCGCCTTCACCGTTGTCGGCAGTCAGTATTTTGGGTTGACCCGCGCAGGCCGACAGCGAGATTAGTGACAGAGCAATAAAGAGTATTTTATTCATGGTCAGCCGGTTAGAATGGGTCGGAGTCTGGAAATTAAGACTGTTTCCACTACCTTAAAGTTCGGTAATGGACTTAGTTTAGGTATATTTACCGACTCGCACAAGCGACTCGGAGGCTTTGGGGGGGTGGGCGGACCAGGAAAACCAGCTAACGTCAGCGCCAAAGCTTACTGGGCTTAGTGTGCGGATCCAACGCGAGCTGCCGATCATTCAATATCTTCTAGAGCGCGCGGCCAGCTTTTCTTGAGCAGGCGCGACAAGGCGCGCTCCGCCAAGATCACGCCGGTCTGGCAGCGGGCGCAATAGTTGGTTTCGTTTTCGGCGTAGACAATCCGTTGAACTGGGCTGGTGAAGACCAGGCACGGCAAACCAAAGCGGCCATGGACCGCCATGTCGGGGGGAAGGCGGTGACTTTTTCCGGGAATTTGCCGCCGCTGTCGGCACGTAAGCGTTTTGTCCACTCCAGCAAAATCACCCTCGTCGCGTCGAACAACCGTTCGATTTCTTCCGCATTGAGCTTTTGCGTTTGTGCGATCGGCGAGAGTTTCGCGCGATGCAAAATTTCGTCGGAATAGGCGTTGCCGATGCCGCTAAAACCGCGCGGATCGGTGAGCGCGCGTTTTAACGTGTGATTCTCCTTGGTTAAGCGCGCGGCGAATTTGCTGAGATCGGCGTCCAGCACTTCGAGCCCTTGCATGTCGAAGAGGGCGAGTTCGGATTTACCCTTGACCAGATGAATCGAGGCGCGGCGCTTGGCGCCTGCTTCGGTCAGCAGTAGTGTTCCATTGGGAAAATGAAAACTCGCGAGGCCGATTTTTCCCGGTGGTTTTGCGTTGAGCTCGAGCCACCGAAATCGCCCTGCGACCATTAAGTGAATCACTAAAAAGTAATCGGGCTGAAGGCCAATAACGACGCGCTTGCCGAGCCGATGTACGCTGTCGACCGGCTTTCCATGCGCTTCTTCAAGTGACGGCATGACGCAACGCAGCACGAATGGGTTGAGGATTTTGACGCGCTCCAAGGTTCGGCCGAGGATGCGCGCTTCGAGACTTTCGATGTAGACGACAATGTCAGGGAGTTCGGGCATCGGCCCACTCGATGTCCGCTACGCAACCCCGGCGTCGTGCGCCTGTTGATCGGCGTGATAACTCGAACGCACCATTGGCCCGCAGGCGGCATGGGCGAAGCCCATTGCCATGGCGTGGCGCTCGAATTCTTTAAAGCTATCCGGTGGCACAAAGCGCATCACCGGATGATGATGGGCGGAGGGCTGCAAATATTGGCCGAGGGTCAGCATGTCCACGTTGTGTTCACGCAGATCGCGCATTACTTCAAGAATTTCCTCGTCGGTTTCGCCAAGGCCCAACATCAAGCCGGACTTGGTCGGAATGTTCGGATGAACCGTTTTGAAATCTTTTAATAGCTTCAAAGAATGATGATAGTCGGAGCCAGGGCGCGCTTGTTTGTAGAGGCGCGGCACCGTTTCAAGATTATGGTTCATCACGTCTGGCGGGCAAGTGTTTAGAATTTCCAACGCGCGATCGAGACGACCGCGAAAATCCGGCGTGAGGATTTCGATCTTGGTTTCCGGCGACAGCGCGCGCACGGCGCGGATGCAATCGACAAAATGTTGCGAACCGCCATCGCGCAAATCGTCGCGATCGACGCTGGTGATGACCACATATTTCAAGCGTAGCGCAGCGATGGTATCGCCGAGATGGCGCGGCTCGTCTTGATCCAAAGGTTTTGGGCGGCCGTGCGCAACATCGCAAAACGGGCAGCGGCGCGTGCACAAATCGCCCATGATCATGAAGGTCGCGGTGCCTTTGCTAAAACATTCGCCGATGTTGGGGCACGAGGCTTCTTCGCATACGCTGTGCAGATTGTTCTCGCGCAGAATGCGTTTGATTTCCTGAAAGCGCGGGCTGCTCGCTGCTTTCACGCGAATCCAGTCGGGCTTTTTTTGCGGCGCACTGGGGATGATTTTGATCGGGATGCGCGCGGTTTTCGCCGCGCCGGTTTGCTTCTCGCCGATGACGGGCACGATGATTTCCTAAAGCGAAAGTTGAGTAACTAGATGTTGTGACAATGTCATCATGACATCATTTATGCTAACACGAACCCCGAGCGTGGCCAGGTCCGTGACTTCCATGCCCGCATAGCCGCAGGGGTTGATCGCACCGTACGGTGTAAGATCCATCGCGACGTTAAGCGCGAGGCCGTGATAGCTACAGCCATTTTTTACGCGCAGTCCCAGGGCGGCGATCTTGGCGCCCTTTACGTATACACCCGGCGCGCCGAGTTTGCGCTGGGCAGCGATGCCGTAGCTTTGTAATACGTCGATGAGGCTCTGCTCGATGCGCTTGACCAAATCCTTCACGCCGATGCCTTTGCGTTTCAGATCGAACAACACATAGACGACGATTTGACCGGGGCCGTGATAGGTAATTTGGCCGCCACGATCGGTTTTCACCACTGGGATCGCTGGCTTTGTCAGCAAATGCTCCGGCTTGCCGGCGAGACCCTGGGTGTACACCGGCGGATGTTGCAGCAGCCAAATTTCATCGTTCGTTTCGGCGCCGCGTTGCGCCGTAAACGCTTGCATGGCGTGCCAAGTGGCTTCGTAGTCGACGACACCAAGGTGTTTGATCGTCACCGTCGGCGTGAGGTCGGTCAACAACATTACAGGACTATTTTTACCATCTCATGCTTCGACAGTTCTCGATACAGTTCGTCGAGCTGAGTCTGAGATGTGGCGTTGATGGAACAGGTGAGGCTGAGATATTTCGCGCCGCTGCTGGAGCGCATTTCCATGGTCGCGCCGTCGAAATCCGGCGCGTGACGGCGGACAATCGCCAAAATAGTTTGCGCGAAGTCGTCGCGCGTGAGCCCCATGATTTTGATCGGGAATTCACAGGGAAATTCGAGTAACGATTCGCGACTTTCGGGTTCCATCACAGGTTAAATTTATATGCCTGGAATAATTCATACAAACGCCGGAAGACCTCACCAGGCTTGCCGTCGCCGACCGGCTTGCCGTCCAATTGGGTTATTGCCAACAACTCACGCAGGCTCGCAGAGAGCATCAATTCATCTGCTACCTTCACCTCCGACTCCGCGACGTCGCGCACTTGGGTTGGAACACCGTTCGCGAGCGCAAGTTCCAACAGCAAATCGTAGGTGATGCCGGGCAAAATCAAGCGTGATTTCGGTGGCGTAACGAGCACGCCATTGCGCACCACAAAAATATTACTCGACGAACCCTCGGTCAAATAGCCATCGCGGAACAGCACGCATTCGGCGCCGCCCGCGTCGTTGGCAAACTGACGCAACATGTTGGCGCCGAGTAGCGACGTCGATTTGATGTCGCAGCGCAACCAGCGAAAATCCGCCAGGCTCACGGCGGCGACGCCGTTGTCAATTTGTTGCTGTGGTGGTGAAACGAACGGACTGCTCAATATGAAGATCGTTGGCTCAACACCTTGCAACAAGCCGAATTCCCGTTTCGCCACACCGCGGCTTACCTGCAGATAAACCGCCTGGTCGTCGTGTTCGCTGTAGTTGATAAGGTCACCGATCAGCCCAGCCCATTCGCCATCGGAATGGGGCGAGGTAATGCGAATTTCGCCGAGGCTGCGTTGCAAGCGAGCGATGTGCGCCGCCAAGCGCAGCGGCTTGCGGCGATACACCGGGATCACTTCATAAATCGCGTCGCCAAAAATAAAGCCGCGATCCAAAACGGAAATTTTTGCTTGATCGAGCGGCAAAAATTCACCGTTCAAATAGCAAATCGTCGCGTTCATTTCAGCATTAATCGCAGGCTGTCCCAGGTGCGGCGGAAAAATCCGGCCACCGGCACGGCTTCGACCGCCAACACCGGATACTCGGCAATGGTCTTGTCGCCCAGGGCGAGTTTCATCACGCCGATCTTTTGGCCTTTGGCCAACGGCGCGATCAATGGCTGCGTGGTGGTGAGGGTCGACTGCACTTTCTCGAATTCGCTGCGCGGCAGCGTTAGGAACAGATCGCGGTCAAATCCGGCTTTCACGGTTTTTTCCTGGCCTTTGTACACTTCAAGATCGGTCACCGATTCGCCTTGTTTATACATGCGCCGGGTATCGTAAAACTGGAAGCCGTAATTCAATAATTTTTGGCTCTCGATGGTGCGCACCGTGTCCGAGGCCGTGCCAAGCACGACCGAAATCAGGCGTCGGTCGTTGCGCTTCGCCGAGCTGACCAAACACCATCCCGCGCTATCCGTATGGCCGGTTTTCATGCCGTCCACAGTCGGATCCAACCACAGCAAACGATTGCGATTCGGCTGGGTGATCTTGTTGTACTTGTATTCGCGTGTCGAGTAGATGGTATAGAACTCGGGAAAATCGCGAATGATCGCGCTAGCGAGCAGACTCAAATCTTCTGCGGTCGAATAGTGCTGCGCATCGGGCAACCCGGTGGCGTTGAGAAAGTGCGAATTTTTCATGCCGATGCGCGTGGCTTCTTTATTCATCAATTCGGCGAAGGCCTCTTCACTGCCGCCCATGGCCTCCGCCAGCGCGATGCTGGCATCGTTACCCGATTGAATAATCATGCCGCGCAACAACTCGCCGACGGTGACGGGCACCTTGAGATCGATGAACATGCGCGAGCCGATGGCCTTCCACGCTTTTTCGGACACCGGCAGCGCTTGATCTTCCGCCAAGCGCTTTTCTTTGATATTTTTGAATGCGAGATAGGCCGTCATCAATTTGGTCAGCGACGCCGGTTCGACTTTGAGATCCGGACTTTGGCTGACAAGAATTTGCCCACTCTGAAAATCCCGCAACACAAAGGATTTGGCCGCAACATTGAGCGCACCAAAAGCCACCGGCGCGGCGGGCTGTGGCGCGTCCACCGCAGGTTTGGGTTCTACTTTGGCCACCGGCTTGGCGGCAAACGTTAACGCGGGCATAACCAAAAGCAACAGCGAGAAAAATTTCTTCATGATTTCAAGGGCAGAGGTTAAGGCATTATTATAACGGCAGGCGCGTGGCGAACCACCAGATGAATGATGGTAATAGTCTAATTTTTATCAAATAGGATCCGCTAAGCACACCGAAGTCGCGCACGAAATCGGAGAGTTAGCCCGGGTCGGTGATATTCGTCACGTTGGCGCCCTGGCGGATCATTTCGTTGAACCCCCCGCCGGATCCCAATTGTTCGCTCGGAAACACTTGGATGTGCGAATTTCTACAAACTGCTAGGGTCCATCGTAAGTGCCGTAGATCAGAAGATGACCTTAGACGCCCATTGCTTTGACACCAAAGTGTTTCGCCGCCGAAATCAAATGCCGGTCGGTTGAGTAAATTTCCTTAATCCCATGCTCTCGAGCCGATACTAGATGGAGTGCATCGGCGGAGCGAAGAAACGTCGTCTTGGGTAATCGCACTATCGCTTTGCTTGCCACTTCAATTAAGTCCGGACTAATGGGCAACCACGTCCATAGGCCCGCCGCGCAATCCTCGTCAAATTGAGCACCCAGTTCTTTTAATGCAGCCTCGCCGAAGGCGGCTTCGCGCCACTTCCGATGAAATACACTTGCGACTTCAAGTCGTCCGAGGACATTGCAACAAACCCGTCCTAAGCCTTCGGCCAGCGCGCGTACGCCATCACTTTCGGGTTCATCAAGATAGAATTTTGCGATAAAAGTGGAATCGAAATAACTCACGTCATGCTAACCCGAATGTTTATCGCGCGTCCCGGTCTTCAGAAACGAGCTGCGTACTTTCGCTACCGCCACCGAGCTTACCGCGTAATTTGGCGTAACCGGGCCGTAGCTTGCGGGTGAGAAATGGATTGATTTGCAAGGCGGCCGTGACCGCTTCTAAGCGGGCCACAGGCTTGCCGCGATCGGTAATGACAAGCGCCCCAATGCGGGCCGCTTCACGAACCCATGTGCCGGTGCTTTCGTGTAGTTCGCGCAGTGAAATAGTTTTCATAAGACTCATTGTGACACAATCGTTGGGATACTTGCAACTCAAGCGCGCCAAAATGAACCGTATCTACTTTCCTTGTGCGCCACTGTGAAACCACTACGTGTCGCGCGGCAATCTCTAGAAAAACGTAGTCGCGGAGCCGACATTCGCGAGAGTCGTCTCTACTTCTTCGGTCAACGGCAACGCCTGGCCGGGATATGCCGGTCGCCGGGGCATGTGTTCTGACACTGGATGTCCGATCAAATCCAAACTTCCACCAATAATGCTTCTCGGCGATGCTTGCGCTGTGAGCCGCTCCAATACTGGGTGGCCTAAGGCCATTGGCTCTCAGGCCATTTTTTCTACTGCGCCCGAATTTCCGCCAGCGCATTCAATTGCAATGTCGTTTTATCTGCCAACTCAAATGTAAATGACAGCGTCGCATCATCGCCGGCAACAAGCGGCGCTTTCAAATCGTTGAGCATGAAGTGCATGCGGTTCGGCTCGAGCTTGACGGTTTCGTTTGCCGGAATGTCCAACGCGGCAAGTTCGCTCATGCGCATCACGCCGTTGTCGTGAGACATGATGTGAATCTGCACATTGCCCGCCTGCGGACTTGTTACTTTAACGAGCCTAATCAGTTTGGCGCTGTGGAATTCGATGTAGCCCGCCGCCGAGGTTTGTCCCGCGACCGTGGCGCGCACCCACGGATCGACCATGCGAATCGGGACTTCATCGTCCTTGGCGGAACAGCCGGCGAAAAAAATTGCGGTGAAGAGAATACATAATGCGCAGCGAAAGCAAGTCATTTTCCAGCAACCCATTTATCGAACTGTATGATTTGACGCCCATCGGCGGCGATGCGTTCAACGCCGCGCCAGGCGTGCAGATAGATTATCTCGAAGGTGACGGGCAGGCGGCCTTGGTTTCGCATGGTTTCATACGCATGCTCGACGGCAGCCCAGTGAGTTTTGCTCGTCAGCGTTGCACGCCGCACGGGTTCCAGATTAGTCGCGCCAGCCGCGCGCAGATCATGGGCAATGGTTTTTAGATCAAGGTAAGTGAGCGTGACCATTTCCATATCGACGACCGGCGTGACGAAACCTTCGTGGGCAAGCATATCGCCAAGATCATGCATGTCCACTTGCGGTTGGATGTGCGTCAGGGGGTCGGCGGATAAAAACGCTGTGCGCAATTCCTTCAACGTATCGGGCCCGAGGGTGGAGAGCATGAGCAGGCCGCCGGGTTTCAGCACGCGCTTCAGTTCGCGGATGATGGCAGGCGCATCGTAGCTCAACGCAAAAAGGTTTGACCAAACTAAATCGACGCTTTTTGCCGCGATCGGTAGCGCCGTTGCCTCACCGCAAACCCGTGCCGATGATTTAGCGAACCAGTTGAAGCGTTTTTTCGCGCCCGCGTGCTTTCGCAAAAGTTCGATTGCAGGATCGAGCGAAACGACCAAGGCGTCAGGAAAGCGTTTGGCGAGCACCGTGCTTGATGAGCCGAGCCCGCAATGCACATCCAGAATCACCCGCGGTTCGACCTTGATGTAATCGAGCCGCTCAAACATTCGTCCACCGATTTCATCACTAAAAAAGCTGACGTCGGCGTGCCGCGCCGCGCTACGATTGCGGACGCGGCGGCGCATAGCGCGATCTGCGAAGACGGTTTCTGAGCTTGGGGGTGACATGCATCGCCATTATCCTAGAAACGGCATTCGAGCGCTTTTGCTTGCCGCGAGGCAGTGGCCCGAGGCCGGTGGCCAGCCTCTTCCCTAGCCACGCGACACACAGGCGGCTATGCAGACACCGCCCGGCCGCAGGTAGATTTAATTCGCGGAATCGAATTCCGCAAGTAATGCGCGCGCGCTTTCGACTAGTTCTTTGCCGTCTAACCCACGCTGATCGAGTTCTTTGATCCTGGCGTCGATCACGCTTGGCGCGGATGGTTGACTTGCCGGCGACGTGCCCGCGCTGTTGGCGCCAAGAATCTTACCAAGCCACGCCGACGTTTCGGCGCCGCTATTCGCAATAATCACCTTTTTAAGCTCATCCGATAGGCTCTTGTAGGCGGCGGAATTCATCGCGAATAGGAATGCGCCCGAAAGCACTCGCGCTTTTTCATTCGATTCGAGCGTGGCTACCTGAACGGCGAGCAAGCGCACGCCGGCGAATTCTTTCTTTGCCAAGTCGTTCGCTTGCACGTACTCCCACAGTGCCCGGCTCGATCCTTGCGCGCTATGGATCGTGAACGGCAAATTGAACACCTCAAACGCCGGGAACCGCCCCGCGGGATTGCCGACCGCGGTCCACACGATGTCCGCCGCCCCCGCTTTCACTTGATCGTAAAGTGGCCCCATCGGCTGCGCCGGAAAAATCTGAAACCGCAGCAGACCATGGGATTCGTCCTCCAG
The DNA here is from genome assembly GCA_046598945.1 of Burkholderiales bacterium. Lineage (GTDB taxonomy): Bacteria > Pseudomonadota > Gammaproteobacteria > Burkholderiales > JALYOK01 > JALYOK01. The sequence goes on from JBKJHT010000235.1 coordinate 16,150, forward strand.
CTTCGCCAACCACGGCAACAGAAATTTAGTATGAAACGGCGAATCCGCCGGCAAAAAATGATGCACCTTGAGCGTAACGCCATGGGCGTGCGCCTCCTTTGTCGAAAAAGTCCCGCTGACGCAGATATACGCAACGATCAATAATCGGGATAGGCCGCGCAGCACGATTTACTTCTTCGTTTGGACGGATTGCAAAAATGTATAAATACGCCATTTGATATCGTCGCTGATGGCTTCTTTCCAAACCGGCATGCCCTTATCCATGCGACCGTCGTTAACGGTGGTCCAGTATAAATTCATCGCATCGTCGCCGTAGCGCAGGGTCAGGCGGCGCAGGTCGCGCGGGCGCTCGCCTTGTACCGCCAAGGGACCATGGCAGTGGGAGCAATATTGATTGAACAGACTGCCACCTTCCTCCAGAAGGTCTTCCCGTCCCTCGTAAGGATTTTTCAAGCCTGCGGCATTTTCCTCCGCAGCGATGCCGACCGCCGTGAAACTCAAGATGGCCGCAGCAATCAACGCGGCGCTTGAACTCATAAATTTGTATATCAAGTACATCTTCTCCGTCACTTTAGTACTTATTTCACACGCCTTGCCGGTCATCGGAATACCACGCGGGCACGAAAAGACGGCGGGGACCGACCCCGCCGTTGATCCGCAAAAAACGTCGCGTATTAGTTACCTATCTCGAACACGGCCAGTATGCCGCCTTCCGGGCTCGCATCGACTACGCGCTGTCCAATCTTACCGAAAAACGAGGGCGGCCCCTTGCTGCGGCCGGCCACAACGGCCAAATATTGCTTACCGCCGATGGAATAAGTCATCGGACTTTGTATGATTCCCGTGCCCATGTGGAATTGCCACAGCACTTTGCCGTTCTTCGCGTCCACTGCTTTTACCTCGCCGTGCTGGTTACCATAGAACACCAGGCCGCCGGCGGTTGACATCGCGCCGCTGACGAACATCAGGTCTTCCTTAATGCTCCATACCTTTTTCTTCGCAACCGGATCCCAAGCCATGAATTCCGCCACATGGTCGCCGGTAGCGCCAGGCATATCGAGATTGAACTCCGAGGCCAAGTAGAATTTGCCCGGTGAATATTCTTCTTCCTTATTGGCGATGTCCATGCACATATTGAAAGCCGGTAAATACGTCAAGCCGGTCTGTGCGCTATGGGACATCGGTGACCAGTTTTTACCACCCATCAAAGTAGGGCAGACCTGGCGCGCCCATTTGCCTTTTTGCGGCCGCTTTTCGTTGTTGGCGGCCTCCACGGGACGGCCCGTCTTAAGGTCAACATGAGTAGCCCAGTTGACCGTTACAAACGGATCGGCGGCGATGAGTTTGCCGGTCTGGCGATTCAGGACGTAGAAGAAGCCATTGCGATCGGCATGCAGCAACGCCGGCGTTTTTTGCCCGCCGATGTCGATGTCGGTGAGCACTGCTTCGTTAATGCCGTCGTAGTCCCACACATCGTTTGGCGTCCATTGATAACCCCAAACGATCTTGCCGGTATCGGCGTCGAAGGCAAGCTGGGAAGCGGTCCAGAGGTTGGTATAGGGTCCGATATCAATCGAATCATTACCGCGCGCAGTACCACCCCATGGCCCGGCATTGCTGGTCGACCAATAGACCAGATTCAGCTTAGGATCATACGAACCCACCCCCCAAGTAGAGCCCGCGCCGGTCTTCCACGAATCGCCTTTCCATGTCTCGTTGCCGGGCTCGCCGCTTCCGGGAATGGTGTAGGTCTTCCACAGCAGTTTGCCGGTCTTTTGATCGTGCGCCTGGAGAAAGCCGCGAATGCCGTATTCGCCGCCGGCAATGCCCGTCACGACCACATTTTTGTAAACCAAGGGCGGCGAGGTAATGGCGTGGCCCTTCTTGTAATCCGCCACCGTGGTACTCCATTTCTCTTCGCCGGTGTTGGCATCGAGGGCAATGAGTCTCGCGGTCAGTGTGCCGAAAAAGACCAAACCATCGGCATGGGCCACGCCGCGGCTACCCAGCCCACAGCATACCGTGGCCATATAATCTCCCGGTAATTCCGGATCGTGCTTCCATTTCATTTTGCCGGTCTTGGCATTCAACGCAAAAACATGTTTCGGCCCAGTGGACGAGGAAACATACATCGTATCGCCCACGACTAAAGGCGTGGCTTCTTGGGTCTCCAATGCACCCAGGGAATGGATCCAAGCGACTTTGAGCTTGCTTACGTTGCCGGTATTGATTTGATCCAGCGTGCTATAGCGCGTATTCGCGTAGTCGCCGCCGTATGTCGTCCATTCATTGCCCGATTGGGCGATTGCTGTCGATCCAGCCCCTACCAATGCCAAGCCAAAAACCCCGGCCGCAATGGCGTGTGTGAAATGCTTCATGGTGACTCTCCTCCTCGTGTTGGAAATCAGCCCGTTGCGAGCGTCAAGGCTTTGCGAGACCCGCTTCGGTGATCGATTTTCGCCCTAGGCTTCACGACCAGAACAAAACCCACACCGTGGATCGTTCTTTGCGCAACAACTCAGGCCTGACAAATTTGACTCCCCGGGGCCGGTTTTGTCAATGGCAATTTAACACCTTCAAGTCGCGCTACGAATTCCGCGGACACGCCGCTTTTCAGTCTCTTACGGCCTACAACTTGCGAAATGAATCGGCCTGCGAAGCAGTACGGGTGCGGCGTCCAGGGCATGCCCTGCCAGGCGGCAATCTCCATGCGACCGGTGGCTGAGCCTCCCTCAAAAAAAACTTATCGCCACCACCCGCGTTACGCTCAAATCGCACCACCCGATATCGTTACCGCGCCGGTACTGGCTACCTCGACCGAGCAACCGGCTTTGTCGCATTAAGCAAATTTCGGCAAATTAACTTCAATGAAATCAACCCTCTTTAAATCCAAAAACTGCTTAATGCGACAGAGCCAAATTTAGCGTCGGTTCGCCCAACGCCGCACCCATATATCCAACAAGAAAAGCACCAGCCCCAGCGCCGCGAAGTAACGCCATAACGGTTTAAATACCAGGCCGCCGTCACCGCGAGGTGCGAAAATTTCTTCAATTCGTGGCGCAAATTTCCCGCCGCTGCGCTCGCACAACGCTTTGAGCAAATCGGTGTTTGTCGGCAAAGCACGGTACTCGTCGGAGTAACCATAAAACAAACTGCGCGTGCCGACTTGCGCCCGCGCTTGCGGCGTCAACCCCGGCGCATCGACCAAATCGAATGTGTAGGCGCCCACGCTCGAGGCTTGCAGCGCGATGCGCGCTTGATATTTGCCTGGCCCAATTTGGCGCAACGGCCTCACGGCGGAAGTTTTATCCGGCGCGCTCATGCGCACCTTCGGCGCGATGTCATCGCGATATTGTCCGTCCGGGGTCAGCGCCGTCAGCGTTACTTCCGCCTCCGATCCAATGCGAGTCACCCGCAGCGCCAGTTCTTCGCCGGTGTCGCGACGAATGCTTTCGCGCACCACCTGCGCCCACAGTTTGCCGTAGCCGGGCCAGGCCAGCCAATCGACCGCCCAGCGGTTCTTGATGTCGGACAAAAACGCAACGCTCTTGCCGAGCCCATAGTGGCTCTGCACCATCAAGGGCTGATGGTCTTTGGCTTCAAGCACAACTTCGGCGAACCGCTTGGGGCGGCTCAGCACGAAACCTTTTAGCTCAGGGCCGTTGGCGAAATTGATGCCGGCCACCGCTTCGGTTTTGATTTTAACGATCGGCCGGAACGCTTCTTCAACAATCGATTCACCCAACAATCGTTTAGCTTCGGTGACGAATAGCGCCGGAATCTCGGATTCACTTTTCGCGACGTGGCTCTTGCCGTTGGCTGCGCGCGCAAGCTGCGCCATTAATTCGAGGTTGGGATTCTCGCCGATCGCCACCGTCGACAACGTAATGTTCGCTCGCGTCAATTGCGCGGTCAGTTCCTCGGCGCCACCGGAGGCAAGGCTGGCATCGGCGTCTTGTTCGGGCGGCAGGCCGCGTTCCTTGCGGATCAGCGCCATGGCTGCACTGCTCGAGGTCTCCACCGCCAACCTGCCGGGTGGCGCGCTGTTGCCATCGGACAACAGGATCATGTGCTTAGTGTTGGCGGTCGAATTTTGCAACATTCGATAGCCGTGCCACAACGCGTTGTAGACGTTGGTCTGCCCGCTCGCCGACATGCTGCCGATCAAATCTTCCGCGCGCTGCTTGTTGCCCACCGCGGTCAACGGCACGACTTCGTGCGGCCGCGAATCGAATGCAATGACCGCGAAGCGGTGTTGTTCGTCGAGTAAGTCCAAGGTCGACAGCGCGGCGGACTTGGCGAACTCAAGCTTTTGCCCGCGCATGCTGAACGAGCGATCGATGAGCAACACCAAATCCAGTTCTTTGCGCTTGCGCCGGCCTTCAAACTTGACCGGCAGCAGGCGCGCTATTTTGTTCTTGGCGAAACCGTCTTTGCCGTAGGTATTCTCACCGGCGGCAAACACCAGGCCACCGCCTTCGCGCACGAATGCCTCCAAGCGCCGCGCACTCACGGCGCCGATTTTTTCAGCGGAAATGTCACTCAACACAACGGCGTCTTGGCCAATGAGCTGGGCGGCAAATCCTTCAACGCTGCTGACCGCAACGTCGATGCCTTGCTGACGCAACGCATCGCGCAAATAGCGTGCGCTGGCCGGGTTGCTTTCGACGTAAAGGATCTTCGGCCGCGGCCCAACCCAAAGGGTTTGCGCCAGGACATCATTTTCCGCGACTTGATCGCCGTCGGCGACGACTCTTATTTCGACCGTGTTGGCGCCCTGGCGTTTGAATCGCGCGTTGCAGATAATTTCATTTTCGCCCGGCGCGAGCAGCGCTTGTTGTTGCGTCAGTACTTCATCGTTCAGCTTCATTTCGATGCGCGCCCGGCTCCGCGCACGCGAGACTATCCGCACGCGCACCGCCGTCGGCTCTTGCTGGCGCGCGCCCTCGGGCAGTTCGACGGCTTCGATCCAAGCATCGCTGTCGACCGCCGACGGCGCGGGTAGCGCAAAGATACGCACGCCCTGGGCCTGCAAACGCGGCAGCGCGCGCCACAGATCGCCGGCAGTGGCGTTGCCATCGCTGAGCAGGACTAAACGCTTGGCGTGATTCGGTGCGAAGCCGAAGGCGGCCATGCTCAAAGCCTGTTCAAGATCGGTCGCACCTTGGCCGATCACCGATCGAGCGGCGCCAATGTTGTCGCTAACCGTAACGGACTCGATCTCGTCAATCGTGCTCACCAGACGCGGGCGGTCAGCGAATACCACGTAGCGCGCCTGGGCTGGCGCACCTTGTTTATTCGCCTGGCGCATCCAATCCAACGCGCTTTGCACAAACGCCGGCGCCACGCTGCGCGACACATCGAGCGCGTACACCACGGAAATATCCGTGATCGCCCGTTGTAGCAGGGGCTGCGTCAAAGCCAGCGTCAGCGCCGCCAGAGCCAGCGAGCGCAACAGCGCTGCCAACACCATGCGTCGCCGACTCAAGCGCGTGCGGTGCCGCCATGCGGCGAACCACAGCAGTGGCAACAAGCCCAACAACCACAGCGGCCACGCGTGCGTCAGATTTGGAAGTGGCATTGTTTAGAGCGTGACGCGGCGCGTGTAGGTCAGCCACTCAAAGGCGAGCAGCAACAGCGCGATTGTAAGCAGGGCGACCCAGGGCTCGAAGTCGAAGCGCGCGGCATTTACGGAATGCGCGACGCCTTGCGGTTCAGCGCCAAAGCGGCTGCGATTGATGTCCGAGAATTGCGGGTCGATGATATTCGCGACGATGCGCGACGTAGCCGCATTTGTAGTGATGGTGAACACATCCGGTTGCGCGGCAGCAAATATCGTGGCGCCCGCCGTGTTCACCGTAGTGATTGATCGACCATCAAGCCCGGTCACCCGCGCATTCGCGTAAGGCACTTCGAGGTGACCCAACCCTTGCGTGAGAATTTGGACATCGCCCGCCAGCCAAGCAAGCGCGCTGCCAAGAAATACCGGGAAGCCCGACTGCATGGCAAAGTTGGAGTCATCAAGCGCGAAACCGAGCGCGATCCAGCGCGGCGCCTGCCCAGCGGCCGCGACCAGCACGCCTTCCTCCGAGCCTTTCGCTAACACGACATCCGCTTGGGCAGCACCCGCGGAAAGCGTGGCGAGCGCAGCGCGTTGCACCTGCACGTCGCGCCACGGCACGTTGACGGCAAGTGGATGCGACTCGTTCCAGCGCGTGATGACGGGATTATTTGCCACGCGCGCAAACGCTGGCAGCCAAGGCGCCGACGGCGGGCGGAACAACAATGCGCCGCGAACCGGCGCTGCACGCGGCGCAAAGCGATCAAAGACATAGGCATCGAAATCCAGCGCCGCGCTATATTGCACTGGCTTGATGACCGTCAGCGCAATGCCGGGCAACAGCTTGATCGAAGTCTCCAAATCGCGATTGCCCGCGGTCACCAGCAACACTCGCTTGGCGCCATGGGACGCGACGACGCTATAGGCCAGGTTGTCGAGATCGAACCCATCGCCTTGCGCGCGCACTTGCGCCCGCAGCACACCAGTGGCAAATCCGGTCACGTCCAGCGTTTGATTGGTGGTCATGCCGGCGCCGATGTCCAGGTCGCGCTCAAGGGTAAATCCGTTCTCACCCGTTAGCACCAGCCGGACTTTTTTCGCGCCGACGGACGCATTGAACACCTGCACCAGCGCTTGATAGCGCGTGGGATCGCGTAGCGATGGCTTGGCGTCGAAGGCGGTGATGGCGACGTTATCGACGGGCACGAACACGGATTCGACCGACACATCTTGAAGCACATCCAGATCAGCGACGCCGTCGGTGAACAGCCGCGCCGAGATTTTTTCTCCCGCAGGGATCGGCGGCATGCGCGCAACCCCTAACGCACTCACCGTGAGCCGATTCAGGTTCGCCAGCGCGGATGCGCGGCTAACCCATTCCGGCGTAGCGGCGCGGCCCACGGTATCGAGCAGCATGAACTCGCTCGCCAATCCGGCGCTTAAAATAACGCCGCGCGCGCGCTCAAGCGCATCGGCCCAGCGGCTCGTGCCGTCGCCGCCGCGCGCCGCCATGGAGGGCGAGTTGTCCAGCACCAGCACGATGCGCTGGGCGACGCCGCCCAGGGCCGGCGCTTGCGGGCGGGTCAACGCCAGCGCGATGCTCAATCCCGTTGCCAGCGCCAGCAATAATGACAACCACCAACGCCAGCGATCCCGCGCAAGCGGCTGCGCCGTGGCGAGCGCGCGCCAAATAACAGTGGACGCAACCGCCACCCGACGTGGTGTCGGCTTCAGCCAATACAGCAGCACGATTAGCACCGCGACAGCGGCAAGCAGGGCGTAGGCGATCGCGGACGAGACAGCGAGAAAACTCATCGCAGCAGCCCTTCCTTGTGCAACGCGCTCAATACCAACGCCTCGGCGCTGGTGTCGGTCATGGCGCGCACATAGCCCCAGCGGTTCTTGTCGCAGTAAGCGCCGATCGCCGCGCAGTGCGCATCGAACGCCTGCCGGTAGGCCAAGAGTAGCGCGGGCGTGATGCGCAGCCGGGTTTCGCCGCCCTGTTCCGCGTCCACTAACATCACTTCTTCCGCGGCGCCCGCAGGCGCGAAGTCGCTCGGGCTGATGAGCTGCAACGCCAACACGTCTTGGCGCAAATTGCGCAGTACGCGCAGGCCCGGCTCGAAACCCGCCGGGTCGAGGAAATCCGAAATCGCCACGATCAAACCCTTCGCGCGCGGCACAGCGAAGTAGCGCTTGAACGTGGCCTCGAGCGAAGTCTTGCCGCGGCTTTTCAGCCCGTGCAAGAATTCGAATGCCGGCCAGCTTTGGTTTTTGCCGCGCAAGCCGGATAGTTCTTGCACCACGCCCTCCGCCATGGCGATCAGGCTGACGCGATCCATGTTGACGAAGCCGATGTGCGCCAACGCCGCCGCCACTTTGCGCCCGTAGTCGAATTTGTTTGGGCGGCCGACGGCCATGGACGCGCTGGTGTCCAAGAAAATATAAATAGGCAGGTCGGCCTCGTCGACGAACAGCTTCACGAACAAGCGCTCGTGCCGCAGGTAGGCGCGCCAATCGACACTCTTCAGATCGTCGCCCTCGCTATACGGGCGATAGTCGGCGAACTCCATGCCAGACCCGGTGCGATTGGAGCGATGCAGCCCCCTGAGATGACCGCGCGCCGGTTCGTTGGAGGCAAGCCGCAAGCGCTCGAGGCGACGCAGAAAGTCGTGGCTGAGCAGCGGCTCAGGCGGATGTTGGTTCATGCGCAAACGGCGCGCCGCGTCACTGCGGCGTGGGCATCGATTGCATGATGGCCGCGATAATTGTATCGACGTCGAACTGATCCGCCTCGCCTTCGTAGTTGAGCAGCATGCGGTGCCGCAGCGCGGGCAAGGCCGCGGCACGAATGTCCGCGCCGGCGACGTAGACCCGATTGTGCATCAGCGCATGCACTTTCGCACCGAGCACCAGCGCCTGCGCGCCACGCGGACTCGATCCGTAGCGCACGTATTTCTTCACTAACGCATGGGCGTGCTCGCTTTCCGGATGGGTGGCGAGCGTGATGCGTATCGCGTACTCCTGCACCGGCCGCGCGATGGGAATGCCGCGCGCGGTTTCGCGCATCGCCAGAATTTCGCCCTGCGCCAGCACGCGCTCGACTTTGGGCGTCGTCTGCTGCGTCGTACGATCGAGGATGTCGTGCAAGGCGTTCAACTCCGGAAAGCCCATTTTCAGTTTATAGAAAAACCGGTCAAGTTGCGCCTCGGGCAACGGATAGGTTCCTTCCAACTCGATCGGATTTTGTGTGGCCAACACGCACACTGGCTGCTGCAGCGCATGGGTCGTCGTGCCGACGGTGACGCTGTTTTCCTGCATGGTCTCGAGCAACGCCGATTGTGTTTTCGGCGTGGCGCGGTTGATCTCGTCGGCCAAGATCAAATTGGCGAACACGGGGCCCGGCTGAAACTGCAATACCTTCTCACCGCGCTCGCCTTCGCGCAACACGTTGCCGCCGACAATGTCGCCCGGCATCAGGTCCGGCGTGAATTGTATGCGCGAAAATTTCAGATGCAACACGTCGGCCAAGGTTTGGATCAGTTTTGTTTTGCCGGTGCCGGGAATGCCTTCGATGAGGCCGTGGCCACGCGCCAGCAAGCAGGTAATCACGCCTTCAATGACATCTTCGTTGCCGACGATCACGCGCCCTATCTCGGCATGCACGCGACGGAATTGTTGTTGGAAATTGTCGATTTGCCGCTCGGTGCTGGCGTCGTTCATGGTTCTTTCCGGTTGAGGTTCAAAAAATATTCTTTAACCGCGCCGCGGTACGCCAGCGGGATGCGCTCTCCACTCACGCCGCTCTCGTTGACGTAGCGCGTTTGTTGCGGCGCGTTTTCATAGGCCTGTTGCGCTTGCTGCGCGCGCGTGGCGGCATAAACCGAGTCCGTGGCGCCTTGCGCGTCGGCGTCCCCCCGCCGGTTACTGTCGATGTTCAAGCGTTCGAGTTTTGCCGCCAGGCGCATGGTACGCTTGCCCAACACCGATTCGCCCTCAATGTCGTTGTTGGCGCTGCTGTCGTTGGCGCTGGGTTTTCCACCGGCGCCCAGGGTCGTCTGGGTTACGCGCCGCCCCATGGCGCCGCCTTCGACATCGGTTGTGCCGCCGAACTCGCCGCCCTGGGTTTCGCTACGCCGCGTTTCACGCGGGCCATGGCGCTCCAATGGCACGGCCGCTTGGAGGGGGTTATTGCTCGCGTCATCCGCGGTGTGATTGGCTGGATTGTTCACGGGCGCCTTCGTGTCTTCGCTTAATTTTTGCGCTAGGCCGAGCGCGCGCGCCAATCGATCGTCCGCGCCGCCATCGATCACCGGTTGCGATGCGTCGCCGCCGCCGGGGCTAAAAATATCCTTGAGGCGCGCCAAAAGATCCGCGCTCGCCGGCGCGGTCGCGGATCCGGCGGTGTTGCGCGCCGCAGAAGGCGCGCGCGCGTACTCCCGGTTACGACTGATTTCCTCCATTAGTTGCGCGGCCCGCGTCGAATCGCGCGATTCGATCGCCGCGGCGAGCATCACCCGCTCTTGGCCTTGACCCAGCGAATGAATCGTGGATTCAAGTTTCGCCCAAGCCACCGCGTTTGCCGTATGTTCCTGTTTCTCTTGAACGCTCGCCATGCGTCCCGCAACGGGCGCTTTGACCGGTTCGATGGCAACGATGGGAGCATGAGATGACTGGTGGTATTCCAAGCGCGGCGAAAACCACGCCAGCCAACCGGCAATAAGCGCCAGTCCCAGCGCGGCAAACGCGCGGCGCGTGATGGCGATGGTAAATAATTTATTCGGATGTAACTTGTGCAGCGCCAAAACCGCGCGGCGAATTTGCAGGTCGATCAGTGGCAATGCTTCGCCCTGGCGAGCGAACCAATAGGCGGTCTTGAGTTCGTCTTTAAGGTCGGCGCTGGCGTCGGTTGCGGCGGCGGCTTGTGCCAGTGTGATCCGGCGCGCACCGCGAACGGCGAAAACTCCAATGCTGCCGATGAACAATAAAATTAGCAGTGCTTTCAGCGCGCTCGCCACCGCGAGTGCGGGAATCAAGGCGGCGAGGATTTGATAGACTAGGAGCGTGCTTGCTAATGCGCAAGCCGCCCACGTCAACTCGCGCAACGCCGCGCGCAGGCGCATGCGGCGCGCGATCAAGGTCAGCGAGGAGATGAGTGCATCGCGGTATTGCATAACGCTGGCAATCGTAACATAACGGGTTTCTGACCCACCGCGCAAACGAGGAGCGAAAAATGAATACGTCGATACCGGGATGCAGATTGATCGCAGCGCTTTGGCTTGCGTTCGCCTGCGCGCTCACCGCCCACTCTGCCGACCAACCCAATATCGTATATATACTCGCCGACGATCTAGGCTACAACGACCTCGGCTTTCGAGGCGGCAAGATCGCCACGCCGAATCTCGACAAGCTTGCCGCGAGCGGCGTGACGCTCAACAGCTTTTACGTGCAGCCGTTTTCCGCACAAACACGCGCGGCGCTGTTGACCGGACGCTACCCGATGCGCTACGGCTTGCAAACGATGTCGATTGTGGCAACGAGCCCGTTCGGACTGCCGACGGAAGAACGCACCTTGGCGCAGGCACTGAAACAGGCGGGCTATAAAACCGCGTTCATCGGCAAGTGGCAGCTCGGTCATGCCAAGGCGGAATTTTGGCCGACCAAACGCGGCTTTGATTATTTCTACGGCACCCTATCGGGCGAGGTGCATGATCAAATCAAAAAATCCGCCAAGAATGACTGGCGCCGTAATGATCAAGCGCTGAAAGAAGAGGGCGCTGTCACGCAGCTACTCGCCAAAGACGCTGTGCATCTGATCAGTAAACAAGACGCCGCGACGCCGCTGTTCTTGCTGCTTGCGTTGACCTCGCCGGGCGCCGATGCCAGCGCGCAGACCGGGCGCGGCTATGCCGCCGGGGTGAGCGCACTCGACGACGCCGTCGGCCAAGTGATCGGTGCGCTGGAGAAGAAGGACGTGTTGAATAACACGCTGATAATTTTTCATAGCGACAACGGCGGCGCGGCGCCAACGAAATTCGCCAGCGGCGACAATGACGTGAAAAAGTCCGGTGCGAACAATGGCATCTATCGCGAAGGCAGGGGTAGCCTGTACGAAGGCGGCGTGCATGTGGTGGCGCTCGCGGCATGGCCGGAAAAAATCAAAGCCAAGTCCGTCGTGACGCGCCTGTTGCACGTAACCGACCTGTACGCGACGCTATTAAACGTTGCGAACGCGAAACTCGATCAAGCAAAAAAACCCGATGGATTGAATGTGTGGAAAACCCTGACCGAAGAGCAATTGAGCCCTCGTGAAGCCATCTTACTCAACGTCGAGCCTTTCCGTGGCGCAATCCGTGTGGGCGAGTGGAAGCTGATCGTGCGCGCGACATTGCCGAGCAAGCTGGAGCTATTCGACATCGCCAATGACCCGGAAGAATCGCAAAACCAAGCGGACGCTTATCCGGATCGCGTGAAGAGTTTACTCAAGCAACTCAACGAATACGCCTATGAAATGGCCACACCCATGTACCTGGAAGAAGTCGGTCAGAACAAAAGCGGCGCGGCTCCGATCCACTGGGGAGATAACCCGGTGCGCCGGTAAGTTGTAGGAACGATCGCTCCACTCGCGGGAGTAATTTTTGCTGGCGTCATTTTTTGGCTTCCGTTATGCCTTTGCACAATAAACGGAAAATGCATCGGGCTGCGAGGCAGTATCCATGCGGCTCTCAGACTATGATCGGCCAGAAGCCAAGCTGGATAACGCGCGCAGCACGCCCCTACCCTTTGCCACGAGCCAGTATCCAGGGGCTGGCCTCAGGCCATGCAGAGCTCCGGGCACTTTTTGCCATCAGCCGCACCGGTTCTGCCTCCTGGCGTGGCGTTGTTGGACACTATTACCAGCTTCCTGTTTTCGGTTAAGCTTGGGGCATGACGGTGCATATTTTCATCGCACCGTCCTCGCGCAAAATTTAATCGGCGAACACGACATCGCAAACAAACTGGAATGACTCCATGAAAAATTTATTTTCGCTCACCGGCCGCACCGCCCTCGTGACTGGCGGCTCGCGCGGCATCGGCAAAATGATCGCGAGTGGTTTTATCGAGTACGGTGCGAAGGTTTACATTTCCGCGCGCAAGTCGGACGAATGCAACGCCACGGCCGCAGAACTGTCGGCGGCGGGCGGCGCCTGCATCTCGCTACCGCAGGATATTTCCACCGTTGCGGGTTGTCGCGCGTTGGCCGACGAAATCAAGCGACGCGAACCGCATCTGGATATTTTGGTGAATAACGCCGGCGCGGCATGGGCCGAGCCGTTTGACGAATTTCCCGAACAAGGATGGGATAAGGTGATGAACCTCAACGTCAAATCGCCGTTCTTTCTCCTGCAAGCATTGCACGGCGCGCTCAAGGCCGCCGCGAGCGACGACCGCCCCGCCAAGGTCATCAACATCGCATCCATCGACGGCATACGGCTCAACCCGCTGGAGACCTATTCGTATCACGCGTCGAAATCGGCGTTGATTTATTTAACGCGTCGCCTCGCCGCGAAATTGGTTCAAGAACGCATCGTCGTCAACGCCATCGCGCCCGGACCATTCGCCTCGCAAATGAATCGCGCCGCACGCGATCACGCCGACATCGTCGCCGCGCGAACGCCGATGGGCCGCATCGGCCGCGACGAAGATATGGCCGGCGCCGCGATTTATCTCGCCTCCCGCGCTGGCGATTACGTCGTAGGCGAAACCATCGCTGTCGATGGTGGGATTGCCTATGCCAGCCTTAACGATGGGCCGATCTGACGCGTCCTATTCGATATTTGGAGTGATGCAAGGAAGTGAAATTTTCAGGGGTGAGGTGCCTGTAGAACCGCATGGCCTGAGGCCAGCTCCTGGATACTTGGCTTTGGCCATATACCCAAAGCCCAAGTAGGGTGGATCAAGCGAAGCGGATCCACCATCAAAATAAAAACTTCACTCCAAATCCATTTCGCGAATAGAATCCGGCGCCGAAGAACCCCAAGCCAAATCATACCAACCCTTCCCCAGCGCATTCTCAAACGACGAAAATTTCCAGTCCCGAACACGCGCGACATACCCGTGCTTCACCGGATTGAAAAAGATGTAATCCATATGCCGACGCCAGTCATGCTCATCGCGAATTTGATGCTCCCAAAATCGGCGCTGCCACAAATACTTTTCGTTGCGTTCGGACAGCATCGTATTCGCGCCGCGCGAAACGAAATGTTTGATCAATCGCCAGCGTGTCGAAAAATCGTTATCGATTTCCGGCAATCGCCAGATGCAATGCAGATGATCGGGTAGCACAACGATTGCATCAACACGAAATGGCCGAGCCGCAGCGACGTGGTGAAACGCATCTCGTAATCGTTGATAAATGTCCGGTTGAGTAAGCCAAGGTCGCCGATCATGAGTAACGACAGTGAAGAAATAACACCCACCGAGTCGATAAGCCCGCCGATAGTCGCTCATGGTGCGAGGATTATAAGGTAGGGTGGATCAAGGCGCGACGCGCCGGATCCACCAGCATTCAATTGATGGTGGATCCGCTACGCTTGATCCACCCTACCTTGCGTGGAGCGAAACGCCAGATGTTCTTCGGAGAAATTCTGGAACAAGACTGAATGAAGGTCGTGATGGACTTGACTAGGCGACAGGTACTCAGCAACTCTATCCAACTCGCCCTCCATGGGTGACAATCGATCTATTAGCTCTGAGATTTCGGCAGATGTCTTTAAATTTTTAATAAGCTGAGCTGCTACGCGCCACACAAAATATCGATTATGTAAATTACCGAGTTTAATCAAAGAGATAATTAGATCGACCTTGATGTAATCAGAACCCACTTGAGTCGAAAGAACTTCGACGCGTCGCGCAATTTCGTCAGTGTACTCAAATGGCCAAGCTCGTTTTGAATAGAATTGAGTCCAACAGCGAACGACAGTTTCGAGCCGAAAAGGATTCTCTTGGCTAAGCGCCTTGAACGGCGCCGGCTGAACACCCATAAAAAACTTGTCCAAAAGATCTACGTCGTCCGAGTACGTTTCAAGTAAGTCCAATAGTCTGTGCGCTCTGCCATGGCAGGAGTCTCCTGACGCAAGCATATACGTCTCGATTTCATTGATTTCACTATCCTTGGTATTAAGGTCTTTAGCAACGAGCCATGCTTTTTTCAGTTCGCGAACATTTGAGAATCTTTTTCCGGGATTTCCATTGGTGCATTTTTCAACGATCCAACGAGCGAAGGTTGGAAGAGAACGGATGTCGAGTGTTGAGCTACCGATTAGTCCACCACACATTTCATGCAGCACAACACCCAAACTGTAGATATCCGCCCGTTCATCAACTGCACGCGCATCTCTTACCTGCTCGGGCGCCGCATGAAGTGGGGTCCCAAGTTTTTGGCCAGACTTCGTGAGCCTTCCTGGTTCGTGTAATAAATCCACGCTGATATTGAAGTCAATAACTACCAGATCGCGCGGCGAGTTTAGAAGGATGTTTTCGGGTTTTAGATCACGGTGGATAACTCCTTGATCATGAGCGTAAATAATCGCGTCAAGAAGCCTTTCAAAAATTTCCTTTACGTCCGCATCGGCTGGTCTTTCGAGGCCCACTTGCGCGTTAAGCCACTCACGAAGGTTCATTTCGTATAGTGGCGTTATGACGAAGTAAGGAGCCGAATTTAACTGCTGATCGGCTACTTTGATAATGTTAGGATGATTCAGTCGCGCGAGCACTCTAGCCTCGGTGAGGAACCGTGGTAGGTCGGACGCTTTATTGCTAGTTAGCTGTTTCTTTGCAAACCGGTGACCGTCCCTTACTCGCAGGACGCGACTAACCGCATAGGCTGTTGTCGTGACTATTAATTTTTCTTCAACATAAGCTAGCGTACTGTTGCTCATATTTTTGTTTCTTTTCTCAACGGGATTTATCAATCGATATCATTAATCCCAACTCAAAGCCCCACCCGTCTGATATTCAATCACGCGCGTCTCAAAAAAGTTTTTCTCTTTTTTCAGATCGATCAATTCGCTCATCCACGGAAACGGATTGTTTGCGCCTGGGTAGAGTATGTCGATACCGATTTGTTGGCAGCGGCGGTTGGCGATAAAGCGTAGGTATTCTTTGAACATCGGTGCGTTGAGGCCGAGCACGCCGCGTGGCATGGTGTCTTCGGCGTAGCGGTATTCGAGTTCGACGCCTTTCTGCATCAGGGCGCTGATTTCGTCGCGGAACTCCTTGGTCCACAGATGCGGGTTTTCCAACTTAATGGTGTTGACTAAGTCGACGCCGAAGCTGCAATGCATGCTTTCGTCGCGCAGGATGTATTGGTACTGTTCCGCAGCGCCGGTCATTTTGTTTTGCCGACCGAGAGCGAGGATTTGCACGAAGCCGACGTAGAAGAACAGACCTTCCATGATGCAGGAGAAGACGATCAGGCTTTTCAGCAATTTTTGATCGTTTTCCGCTGTGCCGGTCTTGAAATGCGGATCGGTCAGCGTATTGATGAACGGGATCAGGAATTCGTCTTTATCGCGGATGCTGGCGACTTCGTGATAGGCATTAAAAATCTCCGCTTCGTTCAGCCCTAAACTTTCGACGATGTATTGATAAGCGTGGGTGTGGATCGCTTCTTCAAACGCTTGGCGCAGCAAATATTGGCGGCATTCGGGCGCGGAAATGTGGCGGTACGTTCCGAGCACGATGTTGTTCGCCGCGAGCGAATCGGCCGTGACGAAGAAGCCGAGATTGCGTTTGACCACAAGGCGCTCGTCCTCGGTCAAGCCATCGGGATTTTTCCACAGTTGAATGTCGCGCTGCATGTTGATTTCTTGCGGCATCCAATGGTTGGCACAGCCGGAAAGATATTTCTCCCAAGCCCATTTGTATTTGAATGGGACGAGTTGATTGACGTCCGCCGAGCCGTTGATGACGCGCTTGTCTTCTAGTTTGACACGCCC
This sequence comes from Burkholderiales bacterium, assembly GCA_046598945.1. Classification (GTDB taxonomy): domain Bacteria; phylum Pseudomonadota; class Gammaproteobacteria; order Burkholderiales; family JALYOK01; genus JALYOK01. The sequence continues at coordinate 32,689 of JBKJHT010000235.1, forward strand.
GGCGCGCACCGGTTGCGCCGTGGCATCGGCCTGTGCGCCAATATTTAGGGGCTGGCCTAGGGCCAGGGCCATGCGGATCTCCGGTAATGCTTCGGGTACGCGCGGCGTGTTCGCAGGCACGGACATGCGGGGTTCTAGGCGCAATTGCGGAACCATCTCGTCTTCAAATCTCAACATACTTTTTCTCCATTGGGTCGGGCAGCAACGCGAGCGACGCCCGGTCACGTTCTACGAGAACATTGGTGCGACGCTGCATGGGGAACGCTAATTGGGTCAACGCCTCCCAGTGGTTACACGCAGGTTGGTACTGGGCCACGAGTTGGCGCTCAAACAATAACAACTCGTCGGCGGAAAAATAGGGCAACCCCGCATGGGCGACGAACAACTTGCTCGGCGCGTCGGCATAAGCAGCCCAGGATTCAAGCGCCACCTGCTCGCCGAGCAAATCTTCCGCGGTCAGGTTATGAGCAATACCAAAAAAAATCGGTTGGTAGGGTACAGGATGCCAGTCCCGATCAACCATACAAACGCAATACAGCCCCGGCCCGCTTTCGGGGCGCCATTGCGCAAGTTTTACCGGATCCGAAAAAGTGATGGCTCCAAATTGTAGCGACATGGTTATCTCTTCTGACTTCTGGTTTGCAATGCGAACCCGTTCGATCTAGGCGGCCGGAATGCGCAGCACTTGGCCGGGATAAATTTTATCGGGGTGGCTTAGCATCGGTTTATTCGCTTCGAAAATCGCTGGATACTTCATCGCATCGCCATACACAGCCTTGGCGATTTTCGACAAGGTATCGCCGCGCACCACAGTGTGGAATGCCGCTTCCGGCGCCGGCGATGCCACGCCCATTTGATCGTTCACGGCGCTGACGCCTTCCACATTGCCACAGCACAGCACGATCTTTTCCTTCGTTTCCTGATTCGGCGCTTTGCCGAATACGCTCACCGTGCCCGTCGCACCATCGAAGGTCACGTTCAAATCATCGGCGCTGAGATTCTGCTTTTGGATGTAGGCTTTAATGCCCTCCGCGGCCTGGCGGTTGAGCTGATTCACTTTTTCCTGCGTTGCCGGATCGCTCGGCTTTTGCTTTAACTCAACGGTGGCGGCTTGCGCTTCTTTACTGCCGAACAATTTTTCGCCGGCGTCTTTAATAAATGAAAATAGTCCCATGATGGTCTCCTGTTAACTACTGTGATTCACCCGTGGGCAAAACATTTCCTTGGGTGGTTCATTCGGCGGGTTACGGCGCTCCGCGCCTAACCCGCCCTACATTTACTTTTTACTTAAGCCTACGCTACTTCTACACTAAAAAATTTCGCAACGTCACAAATTACGACGTCGTTCCGGGTTCCCTTGTAAGCCGCCGAGTAGCGCAGCCAGGCCGAGGGTAGTCGGCGAGCACTGTTTGAGCGCGTAGCGCGAGTTGCGCAGCCGCTCGGCTTGGCGAGCAACGCAGGGCACCCCAAAGGGGCGGCGAACAGGGTGGCCTTTTGGCTTCCGCATAACGTTGCGTTTCGCGAAACGGTAGCCTACACCGCAACAAGCCTTGCGGCGTGTTGTCTTTGGTTACTTTCTTTTGGCCAAGCAAAAGAAAGTAACCAGCCGACAGGCTGGACCTTTGTGAAATTTCGTTCACTGCGCGTTGTTGCATCAAAGCCTTTGGTGTTGTTCGGGGGGGCCGGCACTGCGTGCCCTAATCCACCCTACATGTTTTATTGACAAGCCTCACATTCAGGATCATCAATCGCACAAAACTTCGGCGCCTCCATCTGCAGGGTCGTGTCATCCAGCGGCGGTCCGCTCGGATGATGGGCCGTTGCAGAATAGGCCGCGCCGCCATGGGTAGGCACGGAATTGAGCTCACCGCCTTTGCCGGTGGATTTCTCCGCCGAGGTCGCTGCCAAGGTGCGTAAGTAATAAGTCGTCTTGAGGCCGCGCTGCCAAGCTAACTTGTAGGTATCGTCCAACTTCTTGCCCGACGCACCCGCCATATAAATATTCAGTGACTGCGCTTGATCGATCCACTTTTGCCGACGGGCGGCGCACTCGACGACCCAGCTTGGCTCCACTTCAAATGCGGTCGCATAAAGCTGACGCAATTCCAGCGGCGCGCGATCCACCTTGGCGAGCGAGCCATCGAAATACTTAAGATCCGCCACCATCACTTCGTCCCACATACCCAAGCGTTTCAAATCGCGAACCAGATATTCATTAACGACCGTGAACTCGCCGGACAAGTTCGATTTAACGAACAAGTTCTGGTAGGTCGGTTCGATACAAGCGGACACACCGATGATGTTGGCGATGGTGGCGGTGGGCGCGATGGCGACGCAATTGGAGTTACGCATACCGTGGGTTTTAATGCGCTCGCGCAGTTTGCTCCAGTCCAACGCTTCGCTTTGATCGACGTCGAGATAGCCGCCACGCTCGTCGCGTAGCAAATTCACTGAATCCTGCGGTAGGATGCCACGATCCCAAAGCGAACCTTTGTACGAGGCATAGCGGCCGCGTTCTTCCGCTAATTCAGTCGATGCCCAGTAGGCGTGATAGGCGATCATCTCCATCGATTTATCGGCAAATTCAATCGCTGCGTCGGAACCATAGGGCACGCGCATGGTGTGCAGACAATCTTGAAAGCCCATGATGCCCAGGCCGACCGGACGATGGCGCAGGTTGGAATCGCGCGCTTTTTTCACCGCGTAGTAATTGATGTCGATGACATTATCGAGCATGCGCATGGCGGTCTTAATGGTAATGCCGAGCTTGTCGAAATTGAGCTTGCCGTCGACCATGTGATTCACCAAATTCACCGAGCCTAAATTACACACGGCGATTTCCGTGTCGCTGGTGTTGAGCGTAATTTCCGTGCACAGATTGGAGCTATGCACCACACCCACATGCTGCTGCGGCGAGCGGATATTGCACGGATCTTTAAACGTAATCCACGGATGCCCCGTTTCGAACAACATCGACAGCATCTTGCGCCACAGTTGCACGGCGGGAAGCTTCTTGAACAGCTTCAGTTGTCCCATGGCCGCTTTGGCTTCGTAACCCAAATAAGTTTCTTCAAACGCTTTGCCGAATTTATCGTGCAGGTCGGGACAATCGGCGGGCGAAAATAGTGTCCAATCTTGGTTTTCCGTCACCCGTTTCATGAACAGATCGGGAACCCAGTTGGCGGTATTCATGTCGTGGGTACGACGCCGGTCATCACCGGTGTTCTTGCGCAGCTCGAGGAACTCTTCGATATCCAAGTGCCACGTTTCGAGATAGGTGCAGACCGCGCCTTTTCTTTTACCGCCCTGATTCACGGCGACCGCGGTGTCATTGACCACTTTTAGGAAAGGAACCACGCCCTGGGATTTGCCGTTCGTGCCTTTGATGTGCGAACCGAGTGCGCGCACCGGCGTCCAGTCGTTGCCCAGACCGCCGGCCCATTTGGACAGCAGCGCGTTTTCTTTGATTGCCTCGTAAATACCGTCGAGGTCATCGGCAACCGTCGTCAGATAACAACTCGACAACTGCGAATGCTGGGTGCCGGCATTGAACAAGGTCGGCGTCGACGACATGTAGTCGAACGTGGACAACACGTTGTAAAACTCAATGGCACGGGCTTCGCGATCGATTTCGTTAATCGCCAAACCCATGGCCACGCGCATAAAGAAGGCCTGGGGCAACTCAATGTGGTGACCTTGTATATGGAGGAAATACCGGTCATACAGAGTTTGCAGGCCAAGGTAACCAAACTTGAGATCGCGTTCGGCGGTGAGTGCTTTGCCCATTCTGGTCAAATCGAATTCGCCGAGGCGCTTATCGAGCAAATCGGCATCGATCCCTTTTTTGATAAAAATCGGGAAATACGTTGCGTAACGCACCGCCATATCGGCGTGGGTCGCTTCGTCTCCCAATACTTCGTGACGAATGGTGTGTAGCAGCAGACGCGCGGTGACTAAAGAATAGGCTGGGTCTTTTTCGATCATCTGGCGCGCGGAGAGAATGGCTGATTTGTAAACTTCGTCTTCCGGTACGCCGTCGTATAAATCTTTCACCAAAGACTCGAGGATTTTTTCCGGCTCGACTTCGCTCAAACCTTCCGCACTTTCCGCAATCAATTCGGCCAAACGAGCCATGTCGAGTGGTACGCGCTGACCTTTAACGAGCATGGTTAGGGCGGTTTCCGCCACCGGCTGCTGAACCTTCTGCAGGGCGCGCATACGGGCACGCTCTTCACGGTAAAGCACATAGGAGCGCGCCACTTCATGCTCACCGGAGCGCATTAAAGAGAGTTCGACCTGATCCTGAATATCTTCGATATGGACGGTACCGCCGCCGGGCTGGCGGCGCATCAAGGCGTTAACGACTTGATCGGTAAGCTGGGCGACTATTTCGCGCACCCGGGCAGACGCCGCGCCTTGACCGCCGTTAATGGCGAGGAAAGCCTTGGTTACCGCAATGGATATTTTGGCGGGCTCAAAAGCCACCACGGCGCCGTTGCGCCGGACGACTTTAAACAAAGAATAGCGTTCATCAGCCATGTCCTGACCTTGCGAAATCGTAAATAGCGGCGCAGCAGTAGGACGAGAAGAATCGGTTGCGATTTGCATTAGTGCTCCTCGAATTTTTATCAGTTTGTAAATTAACGACAATTCAAATTCTATGCATAGGTTATGCACAGCCTATACACGCTATTTCCACAAGATATAGTGGTTTAGGCTATGCAGGACGACTAATAGTAGGGGTGGGACTAGGTAATGTCAAGCGAAGCTTGACGCTCGCGCAGAGATTTTGCAACAGCGCCGTAAAACTAATTTAACTCTATGAAATATAAGAATAAAACGAGCGGTATCGGGCCCAGTCAAAACAATTCCCCGGATCGGTCTTGCGACCGCGAGAAACGTCCGAATGTCCGACCACGTCTTGGATCGGATAAGTGGCGATAAGCACTCGTGTTAGGCACCCCAAGGTGTCGTATTGTTGGTTCGTGAAGGGCCTATCATCGGTCCCCTCCAGTTCAATTCCAATGGAAAAATCGTTACAACGCTCGCGCCCTCGCCAATTGGATTGCCCGGCATGCCACGCGCGCTTAAGACACGGCACGAATTGGATCAACTCACCATCGCGGCGAATGAAAAAATGCGCCGAGACTTTGAGATCCTGAATGGTTTGATAATACGGATGATCGGCAGGATTGAGGGAATTGGTGAACAACGCTTCGACGCCGCGCCCACCGAATTCACCGGGCGGCAACGAAATATTGTGGATAACTAAAAGATCAATACTCGCGCCATCGGGCCGGTCGTCGCAATTCGGCGATGGCATTGGTCGAGCCGCAACCACAACACCATCGACATCGAGCCCAAGCGAGGCAGCCCGATCATTCCGATGTATGCGCAAAGTTAACCCTTAACCCAATACTGTTCGATTAGCCGTTCGGGCTGAGCTTGTCGAAGCCCATTCACCCTTCGATAGGCTCAGGGCGAACGAGCTTAAGCGAACAGAATTGACCCTTAACCCCCAAAGCGCCTAGCCCCGCTTCCCTATTCAATGGCCAAGCGTTCCATACGGTAGCGTAACGCGCGAAATGTGATGCCCAACACCTTCGCCGCGGCTGTTTTATTGAAGCGCGTTTTGTCCAGCGCGGCCATAATCGCCTCCCGCTCCACTTTATCCAGATACTCCTGCAGCGGTAATTCAAGGGTTGTCGGCAGGGGCGCATGGGAACCGGTCGCCACCAACTCCGGCACGTCCGGGGCCACATGCTCCGACAAATAAAGATCATTGCGCCGAATCGTGGCGTCGTTGCACATCGCCAGCGCCCGCTCCAAGACATTCTCCAATTCGCGCACGTTGCCGGGAAAATCGTAGCCCTTTAGCGCCTCGATTGCTTCGGCCGCCAATACGGGTAGCGGCACATCCATCTCCCGCGCCAGCCGTTGTAGCAGCGTTTGGGCAATTTGCGGGACATCGTCCGGCATCTCACGCAGGGCCGGCATACGCAGTTCGATCACGTTTAGCCGGTAATAGAGGTCTTGGCGAAATTGATTGTTTTGTACCCGTTCCGCGAGATTCTGGTGGGTGGCGCTGACGATGCGAACATTGACGTTCTCTTCGCTGGTTTCACCTACGCGCCGGACCTTCTTTTCCTGAATCACACGCAGCAGCTTCACCTGCATCTGCAGCGGTAAATCAGCGACTTCATCGAGAAACAACGTGCCGCCTTGGGCCGCTTGGAAGAAACCTTCCTTATCCTGGTTCGCGCCGGTGAACGCGCCTTTACGGTAGCCGAAAAATTCGCTTTCCATCAGATTCTCCGGAATGGCGCCGCAATTCACCGCGACGAACGGGCCATCGGCGCGCGCGCCCTTGGAGTGTATCGAGCGCGCCGCCACTTCCTTGCCGGTGCCGGACTCACCGGTGATGTAAACCGGCGCCTGGCTGCGCGCCAGGCGATCGATCATGTCTCGCGCATGGCGAATATGCTTCGAGTCGCCGACTAAATTTGGACCGTTATCGGCCTGAGTCGATTCCGGGGTTTTCTTATTGTCGTTTGGGCGTTGCGGCAACTTGAGCGCGACCTTGACCAGATCGCGCAATTGCTGCAACGAGACAGGCTTCGCCAAATAATCGAACGCGCCCGCCTTCAGTGCCGCGACCGCATTCTCGGCGCTGCCGTGGGCGGTGATAACCGCAACCGGCGTACCGGGATAGGTTTTACCGATGTGGGTCAGCAGCTCCAGGCCAAGCCCATCGGGAAGCTGCATATCGCTCAGGCACAAATCATATTGACCCGTTTCGAGTCTTTGGTAGGCCTCTTTCAAATCGCCGGCGGTCGCCGTTTCCAGGCCCATGCGCATCAGCGTCATTTCCAGCAAATCTCGAATATCGGCTTCGTCGTCAACGATCAATACACGGCGCGCGGTCATGGCTCACTCCGAACTAGAACACGAAAATGGGCGCCAGGCGCCAACTCAACGTAATCAAGGGACGCATTGTTCGCTTCCGCCAACTCCCGGGCGATGTACAGCCCAAGACCGGTACCCTGGCTTTCCGTTGTAAAAAAAGGCTCAAACAAACGCGTTAACATGTCGGCCGGAACGCCGGGGCCGTCATCCATCACGTCGAGCTGTAGCGTACCTGGCCGTGGCGAACGATTTAAGCACACCCGCACACTACCCGCCGCCATTTTGCAGTGACGCAGCGCATTGCGTGTCAAATTCCACAGTATCTGATGCAAATGGTTCGGATCAAAATATAGCGTTCCTTGCACATTTAGCTCAAGCGAAATAATCTCCGGGGCAATTTTATCAACTTGGCGTAGTTGCTCGAAAAACCCACTCAAATAGCCATGGGCGTCGAGTACCTCGGGCTTAGCGCGGTCGGAGCGGTTCAACTCCAACACGTCGCTCACCATGCGGCCAAGCCGCTCACAGTTTTCTCGAATGATACGGCACAACTTCTGCCCGGTTGCATCCAATTCACTTTCCTGCAACAACTCGGTCGCATGGCTGATGGACGACAGCGGATTGCGAATCTCATGGGCGATATTACCGGTTAAGCGGCCCAGGGCGGCAAGTTTAATCTGCCGCGCTTGTGCTTGTTCTTGCGCCAGGTCCTCCAAAAAAATCACCGTCCCTTGAATCGTCTGTTCGCCGATCGGCACGAAGCGCAGGCGCATCTGCTTGGTCTGCACCGGCGAGCGCATCAGCATGAACCGGTTGGTCGGGTTGCTACGCCAACCGGCCAGCCACTCTGCCAATTCCGGCGAATATTCCTTGAGCTTGGGCTCGGCCGTGGCGATCGGCATCGGACCCAGCAGGTCTTCGGTGGTGCCGTTGCGAGTTCGAATCACGCCGTTGTTATCGACCACGATCACACCGTCCGCCATGTCGCGAAGAATCAGTTCGTTGACCTGCGCCAGATTGGCCAGATCGACGCCGCGCTGCGCCGCCAGTTGTTCGCTTTCCCGCGTATATTGCGCAAGGGTGTGGGCGAGCCATGCCACGGCAAAATAACCCACGCTTAATAGGCCCGTCTGAAGATATTGCGGCGCCTCGCCAAACGTGAACATGCGCATGGTTTCTTCCGCTAACACCGCAAGCGTCGCAAGGGAGGCATAAAACATCGCCAGCCGCCCGCGACCAATCAGCCCGCCAGCCGCCAAAGTAACGAACAACATTAACTCCAAGCCATTGCCAATGCCGCCGCTGGCGTAGATCATCAGAGTGACTAAAACGATGTCGCCGACTAAAGTGAAGGCCAGTTGTGGCAAGAATGCCGTCATGCGCCAAGAACACGCAATCAAGCCAAATAGCGCGGTCAACGCCGAAGCCAGGCAAACGGCATAAAAAAGATCTTGGTATTGCGCCGCGGCCAGGGCGCGATCCTGCGAATACCAGGTGAGAATGCCGAGCACGAGCCCGACAATTAAGCGGTAGGCATTGAAATACGCGAGGGAACGCCAGTAGGACACCGGGGGGACATGCGCAAACTCGCGCCGATCGAGCCAGGCGGATGAGCGCAATAGCGCAGCGTTGACGAACGGCCTGATCACTTGTTGTGCATCAAGCGGTGTTCATTGCTACAAAAATAGTTTCCTTTGGACAACGTGGACTCACTTACCGGCATATGCACACCGCAGTGGGCGCATTTCACCATGTCCTCGTTGGATTTAACGGCCTCGGCCGGCTTCTTGATGCCGGGCTGGCCACGCCGCGCGTAGCTCTTGATAATGGCAAACGCGATAACGCCTAGAATCAGCAGTAAGATTAACTTATTCAAGTTTTCCCATCGTTTTAGCTTGGTCGGGGTGAGAGGATTCGAACCTCCGACTCCTGCGTCCCGAACGCAGTACTCTACCAGGCTGAGCTACACCCCGCTTACTGTCTTTGCCGCCGCACTAGTACGTCCTTGCAACGGCAAATTCGCACAATTTTAACAAACATTCTGTGAAATTAGAATTCGGAAATGCATTTAGCGCAAATTTAGCCGCATCGGCCTCGGCCTCGGCGCGTTGTTTCACGTAGTCGAGCGCGCCGGTTGCATGCACGATTCGAACAATCTGCGGCAATGCGACGCGGCCGCCGTCTTTGATTGCTTGGCGAATTAACAACCGCTCCGAATCGTTCGCGCATGCCATGGCGCGAATCAATGGCAACGTTACCTTACCCTGGGCTAAATCATCGCCGACATTCTTTCCGGTTTGTTCGATAGCGCCGGAATAATCCAGCAAATCGTCGATTAACTGAAATGCCAGCCCCAAGTGCAAACCGAGGTCCGCCATGGCTTGCTCTTGCTGCGGCGTGGCATTGGCGACAATCGCTCCGAGGCGCGCCGCCGCTTGAAACAATTCGGCGGTCTTGTAGCGAATCACCGTGAAATAGCGTTCTTCGTCGGTATCCGGATCGTGGGCATTGAGCAACTGCAATACTTCGCCCTCGGCGATGGTGTTAGTCGTATCCGCCAACACTTGCATCACGCGCATGTTGTTCAGCCGGACCATCATCTGGAACGAGCGCGAATACAAAAAATCGCCGACCAGCACGCTCGCCGAGTTGCCAAATAGCGCATTTGCGGTCTCACGACCGCGCCGCAGTTCCGATTCATCGACGACATCGTCATGCAACAATGTCGCGGTATGAATAAATTCCACGATCGCCGCCAATTCGTGTTGATCGCTTCCGCGATAACCCAACGCCCCCGACGCGAGCAACACCAGCATCGGGCGCATGCGCTTACCGCCAGCGCCGATGATGTATTCTGCAACCTGCTCGATCAAAGCGACGTCCGAGTGCAGCCGTTGGCGAATCACAGCGTCAACAATTTTCATATCGGCAGCCAGCAGTTGCCGTAAGTTTTCGGTAGCAAACATGGGATCAACTAGGAGTAGCGGTGCGGATTCGGAATGAATAGCGACTAGACATGCTTTCGACGGGATGGAGTTTATAGACTTACAAGCACTTTGACTAGACTTGAAGTATTAAGTAAAATGCGCAGTTCGCCAATGTGGCCAACTCGATTTTTAAGGTTTTACCATGTACGCAGTGATCAAGACTGGCGGCAAGCAATACCGCGTCGCAGCCGGTGACAAACTCAAAGTCGAGACGATTGTTGCCGATGTCGGCGCGACGCTCACCCTGTCCGACGTATTGATGGTCGCCCATAGCGATCAAGTCAAAGTCGGCACGCCGCTGCTCTCCGGCGCAAGCGTGAGCGCCACCGTGGTGTCGCAAGGTCGCCATGATAAGGTCAAGATTTTCAAGATGCGCCGCCGTAAGCATTATCAAAAGCATCAAGGCCATCGGCAAAATTATTCGGAAATCTTCATCACCGCGATCAGCGACGGCGCCGGTAACACGGTCGCCAGCGAGACTGCGCCGGTGATTAAGGCTGCGGTCGACGACCTGACCAAGATCGAGGGCGTCGGCCCGAAGATTGCGTTGGTTTTGTCCAGCAACGGCATCACTACCTACGCGCAATTGGCGAAAGCCGATCCGGCGGCGGTGCAAGAGATGCTGAAAAAATCCAGCGGTCGCTTCAACATGGCCAAACCGCAAACCTGGCCGCAGCAAGCCGAACTGGCTGCTAGCGGAAATTGGGACGCGCTGAAAAAGCTGCAAGACGAGCTTCACGGCGGCACGAAAAAATAGGAGTAGCAAATGGCACATAAGAAAGCAGGCGGTAGTTCCCGTAACGGTCGCGATTCGGAATCAAAGCGCCTGGGCATTAAAGTCTATGGCGGCGAACTGATTCCGGCGGGCAGCATAATCGTACGCCAGCGCGGCACCGAGTTCCACCCCGGCGACAACGTAGGAATCGGCAAGGATCACACCTTGTTTGCAAAAGTCGACGGAACGGTCGCGTTCCGCGTCAAGGGCGCTGCGAAACGCCGCATGGTGAGCGTAACGCCCGCGTAAATTAAAACTTACGTTGAAGACTAGAAGCCCTGTCGTTCGACGGGGCTTTTGTTTTTTTAGCAGTACAAATTACAATGAGGTTCGCCAGGCATCGCGTGGATACTATGTCGTGGCAATGCATGGCCTGTGAGCCGCACTGGTATTGCCTGTACAGGCATTGAAAGCATCAAATGAAGTTTTTTGACGAAGCAAAGATAGAAGTTCTTGCCGGCAATGGCGGGGACGGTTCCGCCAG
>JBKJHT010000017.1:0-6732 GCA_046598945.1 Burkholderiales bacterium
GCCTTTGCCCACGAATCCGCCAAGGAAGCGCGGCTGCCGAAGATCGGACCGGCTCCCGAGTTCACGCTTACCGACATTGACGGCAAGAAGCTGGCGCTGGCGGACCTGCGTGGCCAAGTGGTGGCGCTCACTTTTATTTTCACTCGCTGCACCGACACTTGCCCGATGCTCACGGCTAAACTGGTGTCCATCCAGCGTAAACTTTCGACGGAGCTTAAACCCAAAGTGTTCTTCGCCGCCATTACTGTGGACCCGGAGCGCGACACGCCCGATGTACTGAAACGCTACGCCCAAATGCATAGCGCCGATCTCGCGCGCTGGGCGTTCCTTACCGGCACTCGCGCGGAAATCGCCGAAGTCACGCGCGGCTACGGCATTTATAACAAGAAGCAAACCAAGGGCGATGTCGATCACACCTTTCTTACTTCGTTGATCGACGCACAGGGCACATTGCGGGTGCAGTATCTGGGCTGGCGTTTCAAGCCAGAGGAATTCAGCGCTGACTTGCGCAATCTTGCCAATGAGGCCGCGCGCCCGTGATCGCGTGGCTACCGCGGCTGGTGGCGCGCATTCGCGCTACGGTACACACCAAACTGCTGGTGGCGTTTCTGCTGATCGTGGTGCTGTTGCTTGGCGCGGGCGCCGCGGCGCTAAGCGCCCTCTCTGAAGTCAATCAGCGCGCCGAAGACATGGTGCAACTGCAGCGCAAGATCGCCGCCTACCGCCAACTTAATCACGATACCATTGGTCAGCTTTATAGCGTCGTTTCAGCGCTGTTGAAGGCAGAGGATCGCGGCCTCGACGCAACGCTGCGTCAACTCAAGCAATTCGGCTACGACCTCGACCGCCTGCAATTCGTCGCCAAGGATGAGATGGAAGTGATGGCGAAGGTGCGCACGGATTATGAGGAATTCATCAAGATCGTCAGCCGCGTAGTGGATTTGATCCGCAGCGGCAAATCCACCGAAGGTCGCGAGTTGCAGCTTACCGAAGCCTCGCCGCTTTCGGACCGCTTGGAACGGCTCACCAACGAATTGGTGAACAAGGCGGAGTCGGACATGATGGCAAGTGTTGAAGCGAGCCAGGCGGCCTACGGCGATTCGCAGCGCACGATTATCGCGGTCGCGGTGGCAAGTGTGATCCTGGCGCTGATACTGGGCTACGCAATTTCCTGGTCGGTGATCGGCCCGATTCGGCAGATGGAAGCGCGAATGCGCGAGATCGCCGCAGGTGACTTTAGTAACAAAGTCCAAGTCGTAAATCGCGATGAATTGGGGACGCTGGCGTCCAATTTGAACGGCATGAGCGATGAATTGGGGCGAGTCTATGCGCAACTCGAGGCGCGCAACCAAGCACTTTCAGACGCGCTACAGCAACAAACCGCAACTAGCGAAATACTGCGCTCGATCAGTGGTTCGCCGAATGATATCCAGCCGGTTTTAAAGTCGGTCGTTGAGAACGCTGCTCGACTTTGCGAGGCCATGGATGCCGCCGTCATTTTGCGCGAGGGCGATCATCTTAAAGTTGCTGCCGCTGCGGGCCCCTTGCTGGATGGACCGGGAATGGTTCTACCCATTCGGCGTGACATCATCAGTGGCCGTGCCTTTATCGATCGCCAGGTCGTCAACATCAAAGACATATTGGCAGAGCCTGACGAGGAGTATGTAGGTGCCAAGGAGTTCGCTGCGCGTCTTGGTTATCGCAGCATACTTGTGGTGCCGATGTTGCGCGATGACGAGGTATTGGGCGTAATCAATATCCGCCGCGCCGAAATGCGGCCGTTTCTGGATAAACATGTCGCTCTGTTGCAGATTTTTGCCGACCAAGCGGTGATCGCCATGGAAAACGTCCGGCTGTTCCATGAAATCGAAGACAAGAACCGGCAACTTGAAATCGCCAACCAGCATAAGTCCGAGTTCCTCGCCAACATGAGTCACGAGTTACGCACGCCACTCAATGCGATTATCGGTTTTTCCGAAGTCTTGAAGGATCAACTCTTCGGCGAAATGAACGAGAAACAAGATGAGTACGTGCACGACATTCACGCGTCCGGCCATCATTTGTTATCGTTGATCAACGAAATCTTGGACCTGTCCAAAATTGAAGCCGGACGTATGGAGTTGTCGGTGTCGCAGTTCGATATCCGCAACGCGATCGACAACGCCGTGACTTTGATTAAAGAACGCGCGATACTCCATCGACTGGCGGTGGACGTAATTGTCGACGAGCAAATCAACCCATTCACCGGCGACGAGCGCAAATTCAAACAGATCATGCTGAATCTATTGTCGAATGCGGTGAAGTTTACCCCCGAAGGCGGCAGGATAGGCGTAGGCGCCCAGACCACGCCCGAAGGCGTGCAGGTGTACGTCAGCGACACCGGCATCGGTATTCCGCCGGAGCAGCACGCCGCAGTGTTTGACGCATTTCATCAGATGAGCGGCGAATACACCGGAAAACGCGAGGGGACGGGATTGGGACTGACGTTGGTCAAACAATTTGTCGAGATGCACGGCGGGCGCATTTGGCTGGAAAGCGTGCCAGCAAATGGATCGACCTTTACTTTTACATTGGCGGCGCAAAAAGCGTTAAGTAGCTAATGTTAGTCACCGTTATAACAGCACCAAAATCCGATCTGCCCAGCGGCGAACGCATGCCTGATGGGCCGCCAGCCGAGCGTCCCGCCGTCCCCCGCGAGGCGCTTATTCGAGCGCAACAACTGGCCATGAACTACAAGACACTCCCTGGCGGCATGGTGACCGGTGTTGGGGGAGCTGTTCTGTTGGCGTTCGGCCTCTATCGCGGCGTGCCACCCAAGGGCGCTCTAATTTGGCTCGCGGCGTTCTTCGCCGTAACACTCTTCACCTGGTCTATTTGTTATTGGTACAAACGTTCGGCACCCGGTCCTGGCGAAAACCAGGTGTGGTCGGCGCGTCTGATCGTCGCCGTGTTCGTAATGGGTTTGGCGTGGGGGGCGGCGGGAATAGTACTATTCGAGGACCACAATGGCCACCAATTGCTGCTCGCGTTCGCTTTATTGTTGGTGTCGCTGAGCGGAGTAACGGGCGGCAGCATGTATCTGCCCGTTGTCGTTGCGTTTAACACACCGGTGTTGGCTCCAATCATCGTGCATATGGGACTCCTGGGTGACCAAGACCATCTCTTGATCGCCGCCGGCATGGTGTTGATGTACAGTCTCATGCTGTACTACGCCAGCGTGCTGAATAGGTTGATTACCCGCTCCATCGAGATTCGCTTTGAGAACGCGGAGCTAAACGAAGCACTCACGGAACAGCGCGTGAAAGAACGCACGCGCATCCTGGAAATTGCGAGCCAGCACAAATCGGAATTCTTAGCGAACATGAGCCACGAACTGCGTACGCCACTGAATTCAGTGATCGGCTTTTCGGAGGTGTTGAAGGATGGAACCTTCGGCGAGATGAACGACAAACAAACCGAGTACGTTCAGGATATCCATGCCTCAGGCCATCATCTGTTGTCCCTAATCAACGATATCCTCGATCTTTCGAAGGTTGAAGCCGGGCGGATGGAACTCACGGTGAATGCCTTTGATTTCCCGACCGCGATCGATAATTCAGTGATGCTGGTGCACGAGCGCGCTGCCCGTCACCAACTGGCCATCAACGTTCGAGTTGACCGGCAGATCGGTTCATTCAACGGCGACGAGCGCAAGTTCAAACAAATCTTGTTGAATCTGCTTTCGAATGCGATAAAGTTTACACCGCAGGGTGGCAGCATCTTCATACACGCGATGCCGACTTCCGAAGCTGTAAAGGTTTCAGTAAGAGACACCGGTATCGGTATCGCACCTGAGCACCATGAGGAAATCTTTGACGCGTTTCATCAAGTTGGGGACGTCGGAAACAAGCGCCAAGGCACGGGATTGGGGCTTACGTTGGTAAAGCAATTTGTCGAACTCCACGGTGGGCAGGTTAGCGTCGAGAGCGCCCCAGGTCAGGGATCCACTTTCACTTTCACATTGGCGGAACAGCATGGCGAACGAACTGATATTGATCATTGAAGATGATGCCAACAGTCGCAAACTGGTGCGCGACGTCTTGCAAGTAAAGGGTTACCAAACCATTGAATCCGAGACCGCCGAGGAGGGCATTCGGCTGGCACAGGAAAAACTTCCGGCGCTAATCTTGATGGATATTCAGTTACCGGGGATAAGCGGTATCGAAGCGCTAAAGATATTGCGAACCGATTTGAAGACCCAATCAATTCCGGTGATTGCCGTCACTGCCTCGGTCATGAATCAGCAGCAAAGCCTTATTACCGATGCCGGTTTCGATAGCTTTGAGGGTAAGCCGGTCAGCGTCGCGGCGCTGTTGAAAAAAGTACGGGGCCTGCTTGATCGCGCGGGTTTGTCGACTTAATTCAAAGGCTCGGTCTGCAGGAATATCGTAAGGAGAAGGTTGCATCATATGGACATCGACAATGAAGCGCTGCTGCGGCACGCGATCAAAGTAACGGCGAAAGCTCGCCAGGTTGCGCAAACACGCAACGATTGGGAGTTCATGGGGTATGTCGGCGCGGCGCTGGTAACGGTTGGGGGCAATTTGTACACAGGCATCAACGTGTCGGTCAATTGCGGCATTGGTTTCTGCGCGGAGCATAGCGCGGTGTCCGAAATGATCAAGAACGGCGAAACGAAAATTCGAAGAATCGTGGCAGCTACCGCTAAAGGGGCAATTCTTCCACCCTGTGGTCGTTGCAGGGAGTTGCTGTTTCAAGTTGATGCAACGAATTTAGATACGTCTGTCATTCTGGAAAGCGGCGAACAAGTGCTGCGCGACTTACTGCCGTACAACTGGCAGGATTGTTTCGACAAACCGCTTACCCGCTAAGAACTGGCGCTGACCACTTCATTCTGCGTAAGCTTGCCCGACTTTCGCTATTAGAGGGTAGAGATGAGCTATGTAGCTGAATTCATCAATAGCGAACCCCAAAAGTCACCGCTACACCGCACAACGTTCGGTGGTTTGACGAGCGCCTGCCTGGCGGTGATTTTCGAAGGTGGTGGTGCGGGCAGTTTTAAGCGCAGCACATCAAGCAGCACGCGATTCTCGGGCTCGGGTTGGGTGTAGCGCGAGAGCACGGGTTGGGGGGGGCGGCCGGCAGTGTGGGCACGTGCACGTCCACAGTAAACGTGTAGCGCTATCGTCTAGCCCAACTTCCACAGTTGGAGGTTGAGAATTGAAGAATATCAAACGGTTAATGTTCAAGGTTGGCACTACATTTTGGTCGTTGCGGCACGCGCAGGCGCGCCGGTAGAGTGCGCCCTAAACGCTGAAGCAGTGGGGCTTGGGCAGGCTCGGGTGGTGCCACGCAGCGAATCTGCCGCTACCGTGGGGCATCGGCGAGGGGCAGCACGATGTCGGCGGCGTGGATCTGTCTCCCAATTTATTTCGACAGTTTTATACTGCTTAGTCGTTTTTACATAGCAATGCGGCTCAAATTCACCTTGTCAATTTCCGCCTAGCTTGGGTGTCCCTGGAATGAGCGCGTTTGCGTCCGGGTTTGTACCCGCCGAATTCCTCTCGCGATTGACTCTTCCCTCAGTCCGACGATAAATTGCTGTTTGGCTGGAAGCTCACGTGTGCTTGAAATGCCCATTTAAAATTGGCTGTAAACTTTAGCCAATCGGATCAACACTGCGGCGACTGACCGCATCGGTCAGCAAAGTCACGCTGAGGTCGATGAGACGGGCTGTTGTCAATCGAAAACATTAAAGGAATACGTATGGCCTCTGATTTATTCGGTGAAAAGCACATCGACGCGCTGGTCGCGCTCGGTGTGGTTCGTTCGTATCCTAAGAACACCGTGGTTTTTCAGCAAGGGGACACAGGCGACCAGCTTTACGTCTTGCTCGCCGGGAAATTGAAGGTGTTTCTTGCCGATGATGACGGCAAAGAAATCGTAGTCGATGTGTTATGAGCTAATTCCGATTGAGTGGACGGGCAAGTTGTTTAAACATGCAGCAATTTGTAATTCATTTTTGTAGAACGCTTGCGCATAGTCGGCGGGCACCTGGTTTTGAATCGTGGCATGACGCCGGATACGGTTGTAGAACACCTCGATATAAGCGAACACAACTTGCCTTGCCTGATCGCGGGTTTTAAATTTGAAGTGATGCAGGCATTCAGTTTTAAGCGTACCGAAGAAACCTAATCTCACCCCGCCCTCCCCTTGAAGGGGCGGAGGGATCGACTGCCGCTACGGAAATAGTGCGATCACCACGCTTCGCCGGCGACGACACAGAATTTACTTTCGCAATCGAATTCCGCGCCCCACTCGGCGAAGGCGCGATTGCGATCGGTGATGCGGGTTAATTTGGGGTCACCTCAAGAAACGGAAATTTACGCACGTTAAGGCATGACTACGGAGATTTAACGGGCCGTAGCGGCCGGAATCTCCCTTTCGCCACACGTTTGTTCGCGTGCCAGACGTAGTCTCCCGTCAGGTTGATATGTTCCCAGCCCAGCGGCGACACATGCGGTAAAAGTGTTTCGTCGACGGTTTCGTGCTGGCGCAGTGCCTCGATCGCTTTTTCTAAATAGACTGTATTCCAAAGCGTGATTGCCGCCACGACCAGGTTCAGGCCGCTGGCCCGATAGCGCTGATTTTCGTAGGAACGGTCACGAATCTCGCCTAGCCGATGGAAGAACACCGCGCGGGCTAAAGTATTTCGCGCTTCACCTTTGTTCA
>JBKJHT010000045.1:0-5071 GCA_046598945.1 Burkholderiales bacterium
GCGGCGAGAAAGGATCTGGAAGCATCGTTGCAATTGTTCGAACAAGCGCACGACGCGATTGGGCAACTTATCACGATCGTCGGTATTCTCTCCGCCCATTTCGTGCAAGACAACTCCTTTGCCCACTACGCGCGCTGGATCGACCCAATGGCGGCTCTTTTCGCGCAGATCGACGCCTGGCCTGGCCGTGCAATCGAACTCGAAGCGCGCTCAATGTTCTTGTTGGCGGCGTCCCACCTCCGGCCCGATCATCCTCTCCTGCAGTCCACCGCGCTGAGCGTCCTAAGCCTCATGGACAACGCTCAAATCGATTCCAACACCCGGGCTGCCGCAGGACTGCGCGCGCTGGTCTATTTCATGTGGACGGGTGAAGCCGAATTAGCGCGACGCGTTAATGCGCAACTCGAAGGCGTGTTTCTTGCGTCAGATGCCTTGGCCGTGCACATCGCCATGGGCTACGCCTTTCGCGCCCTTTACCAGCATCTCACGCTGGCGTACAGTGACGCGGCGTTGCGCAGCGTGGAACGCGCCTTGGCAATCGCCAGGGACAACGGCCTGGCGCATTCGGAGAGCCTGGCCTCGCAATTTCAAGGTGTCTTCGGTGCAGCGTTTGGGCGCGATCTAGATTTGGCGGAAACTGCTCTGCTGCGTGTCGCCGCTCTCGGCGTCGAAGGTAATCTGAACCGAGAGACGACCTATCATTTGGTGCAAGCTTTCGTGTGTAAATGGCGTGGCGATGTATCCGGTGCTGTGCGCCACGCGGAACTAAGCACACGCGCAGCGCGCGCGAACTGTCCGATTTTTGTAGTGATCGTCGGGAGCAGTCTAGTGAACGTCTATGTGGACGCGGGCGAGTACGAGCAAGCGCAAAGTTTGTTGGATGAAGTCCGCAGGCTAATACGCGGGACTTGCTTCGACAACTTTGGCGCGATACTCGCCCTGGAAGAAGCCTATCTAGCCCTGCGCGGCACGTACCGCGAGCATTGCCACGAGCGGCTGCGCTTTGCGCTTGTTCTAGCGCAAAGCGATCCGCGTCATGCAGTGACGCTTAGCTACATGGGCGGATCGAATGCGGCATTGTTTGCCGAAGCGCTGGACTGCGATATCGAGACCGCCTACGTACGCGAACTCATCGTGCGCTGGAAAGTCCCCGCGCCAAGCGACGCACCTACCATTTGGCCTTGGCCGTTGAGCGTGAAAACCTTCGGCACGTTCGAGATCAAGTTGCACGGCAAAGCCATCGAATTCGGCCGCAAGGCGCCGCGCAAATCCCTCGCTTTACTCAAAGCGCTGATCGCGCTCGGCGGCACCGACGTGCCAGAGCGAACGTTGACCGATGCACTGTGGCCGGACGAAGAAGGTGATGCCGCGCACGGGGCTCACACCATGACCTTGAGCCGTTTGCGCAAGCAAATTTCGAAACATGCATTCCTCCCCGTCAAACACACGACCATTGTGCCGGAGGCGGGGTGCTAACGGCAAAACGAACGGACAATCATGCTTCGTATGTAGCCGACTGATTACGCTAACCGCGAGCGTTTTCTCATGCGCAAATAAACCCAAGACAACGCCACGCCGATGAAAGCCATCAACCCAGCAAAAACACCAAGACCGGTAAAACCAAACTGAATCAATAACTGCGCGCCGCCGGATGCGGCGAGGAGCCAACCGACACTGGCTAGGGTGATATTGAATCCGAGCACTGCGCCGCGGACTTCATTGGGAACTTCCGATAATGTCGCGACGTACAACGGTCGGCCGAGCGCGTTGAAGAACGAATAGGCAAATCCCAAGATGATGGAAAACGTGAGTGTTAGCGGCCACAGCAACAGCGGAATCACCATGATGCCAGTAACGCACAACGAGGCCGCGAATAGCAGCATGCGACGCGGGAAGCGATCTGCCAACTGACCGCCCGCCAAATTGCCGATTAAATTTCCGACTGCGACCAACATTAACACCCACGCCAAATGGGAAAATGACAGCGCGTAGTTTTGTTGGAAGAAGGTCGCCAGATAAATCGCGATGGCGGCGAAGCATACGCGCTCCATGGCGCCTGCGCCGAGCAACACCATCAGCTCAGGCCGCAGAATGCTCTTGAAGGAAATATGCTCGCGACCAACGACCGTGTGGCGCTTTATATCCGGCGGTATAAACCAAATCAGGCTTAGCATCGAAATCACAGCAAGCGCGGCGTGAACGCGAAACGCGCCGCGCCAACCAGCGAACGATCCGATATAGGTCAATATCGGCACACCCAGCACCATGGAAATCGATTGCCCCGTTATCACCCAGCCCAGCGCGCGGCCGCGCAGCTTGGCGGGAACGTGATCGGAGACACAAGCGAACACCGCGCCCAAAAATCCGCCACCAGCAAAACCGGCGACGACATGCCACAACGTCGCGGCCCAATAACTTTCGGCAAAAGAAAACCCCACCCGGGTCAGCGCCAGGGCCAACATTGAACCGATAAGAATGGACTTACGTCCCACTCGGTCGGATAGGCTTCCGGCGATCCATGAGGACACACCCCAAGCCAGAGCGCCGAAGGAAATGAGATGGGCGATGGCCGCCAGGTCGCGATCGACATCGTTGCCGATGACTTGCAGAAATGGTGCGAGTGAATTGCCCGACGTGGTGACGATGAACGTGCCGGCGCAACACACTACGAGCATGGCAACCAGGCGAGCAGTCGTCAGTGTCGCTGCGTTTGTTTGATCAGGGAAAATCGGCGAATCCTACTTCGATTGGTAGCGCAGAGTGTACGCGTAGAGCAGACTATTTTCTAGGAAAAAACTTGCACCGAGCTGGGAGCCGCGGCCCGCTTTGGCCCCAGCACATGATGCCTTAAGCGCCGCGCGGGTCTTGCCTTTGCGGGCAGGTGCCGGGTTGATCTCGTGGCTAGTATTCCGTCCATTCTTCATTGCTTTGAGCAGGCCGCGCCGCGGTTTGCCGCTTGCTCGTTTGCGCCCGCGGTAGCGGCAACATCACGGCGCGTTTGGGGGAACTTGGGGCGCCAGGTGTCGGACTGGATCGCTGACCCTCGTTAAATCGCCCAACGGTCGTCACCAGGATGCTCGCCTGACCTCTGAGGGATTCCGTTGCGGCGCTCGCCTGTTCCACCATGGCCGCATTTTGCTGATTTGCGTCGTCCATCTTCAATACGCCGCGGTTCACGTGGGCGATACCTTCGCTACGCCAGTTTGCCATTTTGGACGACCTTGGACGCCACTCCACTCAAAGCCTGGCGCTTTGGTATCCAAGGCGGGAACGCCCAAAATAAGCGCTCTACGCGCCCACGTTCACTTGCGAAGTCGATGGGTGTAAAGGTTTGTTGCGCAGCGGCAACTGCGCATAACGCTTCACGACGCTGGCGCTGCTGTTGCTGGTACGAGGGCAATCAGATTATCGTCATTGATATCACTATCACCGCCTCAAACCAGCAGTGCGCCGATCAGCAGCGCCAAGCAGAGCACACACCCTGCAAGCGGAACGCCTATTGGCACAATAAACACAGCGCGCGGCATAGGTTCAGACTTTCGCTTGATCTGCACTAACGCGGCATTGACGAACGCGAAGATGATGAGCGTCAGACGCGAAGTCGTCTCGGCAAGACCTTCCAGCGGAAAGGCGAGCGCCAGGACCAGAACTGCGCCGACAACTAAAGCCGTGGCTTTCAGCGGCGTTCGCGTCAGCGCGCTTACGCTGGCAAGCGCGGACGGCAACAAGCCCCGATCGGCCATACCAAAGATCACCCTGGATGACATCACCATCAATGCGATGATGCCGTTGATGGTCGCGACGATGGCGATCGCGCTGATCGCGACTGGCGAGGCGCCGGTGACGCGTTCGAATACCAGGCTCAATGGCGCGCTGGCGGTAGCAAGCTCGTCTTGAGGAACCGAGACCAAGGCAATCCACACGATGACAATGTAGAAGAACGTGGAAATCCCCAGCGTAAGGAAGATGGCTAGCGGCAGTGTTCGCCGCGGCTCCTTGACCTCCTGGGCGATGTTGGCCAATCCCTCGAAGCCAATGAATGCGAAAAACCCAAGCAGGGATGCCGAGAGCACCCCCGTCACGGCTGCCGCGCTGCCAAGACCCGTCCAAATCTCTGGAATGCGTGTCACCAGTTCCTGGGACTGGGTGGCACTTGCGAAGATAAGGACGAGGAGCCCGCCAACCTCAATCAGCGTCATGGCGGCGGCAATCCCGACCGACTGCAGGATACCCCAGGCGGAGACCGCGCCCATCAGCAAGACCACCGTCGAAATGACGATACCGGCCGGCAGATCGACAAACTCCCGGATATAGCCAGTGCTGCCTTTCGCGATCGCGGCGGCGGAAATGATCCCTACCGCAATAACCATCAAGCCGATCAAGAGCGCCAGCTTTTCGGAACCAAAGCCCGCCTTGACATAGGCAGCCTCGCCGGCGCTGACCGGCATACGAGAAGCAAGCTCCGCGAAGGAGGCCGCAGTAGGCGCCATGACAATTGCCGCCAATAGGAAAGCCAGCGGGGCATGCATACCGGCGCGACCCGCCGTCGCACCGATCAGCACGTAGATGCCCGCCCCGATCGTCACGCCGAGCCCAAACAGAACGGCGAGCGGCAGGTTGAGCGAACGCACCAGTGCGGGAGAGGCGCCTGCCGCCGCCGACGTTTTCGGATCGATAGTCGTCAAAATTGCGCGACCGGTTCAAGTCGCAAAGTTGAAGGTTTTCTCATCAAATTAACTATACCCTGAACGGGGTACTTGAAACCGCCCCTTGGTGGAAATTTACTATCGATCGGGGTTGCGCGTGGAAATGACCCTCGCGAATCGCTTAGACCACACTTCCCATTTGATCGCTCGAATTCTATGCGCGAATTCCGCAGCCTACCCCAAAGCCACAGCAAGCGTAGCCTGGGCAAGCTGTAGGTTGCGGCTGAACGAAGAGAAGCCCAACGATTAGCGGTGAAGATGTCGCATCCGCCAAACGGGTGAGGCAACCGACGTACCACGCCAGAACCCTCATCCCGCTTGCCTCGTGGCACAGCATGCCCGAATCGCCGCATCTCGCTTGCCTC
>JBKJHT010000096.1:0-3610 GCA_046598945.1 Burkholderiales bacterium
CTTCGATTAAAAATAGCGGCTGCTCAGAATGCGCTACAAACGATTTGTTTTGTATTTCCGATATTTTCAATACGCCCAAAACTGCTCTTTTCCGAGATAAATATCGAATTTCAACAAACTGCTAGGCCACCCGGCCGTGGCAAGGCATGCCTGAAACGCCGCATCCTGCTTGCCTCTTAGGCCATGTGCCTCATGCGAGTTTTTTCTTCACCCATCGATCATTAAATGAACCCCACTTATCCACAGCGGCCACGCTCCAAACCTTCCCCCTTTCTAGTAGCAGCATTTGCACGTATGCTCGTAAAAGGGGGATTGAGGGGGATTTTAGGGCGACAACTGGGAGCTGCCGTCGCGAAATCCCTCCCAACCTCCCTTTATGAAAGGGAGGAGTGCGGGTATTGCCGGTTCATGGTCCGTGTGCAATATCGGTAGCGCCGATACAGGCGGCTCGTTATGATTTAGCATAATCCATCGAAAGCGGAGGTAGGTATGACACAGCCAAACAGCGTGCAATTGCCGGGCGGTCGCACCCTCCCGGCCTTGGGGCTTGGCACCTGGCACATGGGCGAGAAAAAGGCCGATCGCGCGAGAGAAGTCGCGGCGCTGAAAGCTGGAATCGATTTGGGGTTGACTGTCATCGATAGCGCCGAGATGTATGGCAACGGCGGTGCTGAAGAAGTGGTCGCGGAAGCCATCGCGGGTGCGCGTGACAAGGTCTATCTCGTGAGCAAGGTTCTGCCGAATAACGCGTCGCGCAAAGGCACGATCGAGGCCTGTGAGCAGAGCCTGCGGCGGCTGAAGACTGACCGGATCGATCTCTATCTTCTGCATTGGCGCGGTTCCTATCCGCTGGCCGACACGGTTGCCGCGTTCGAGCGCCTCAAGTCCGAGGGCAAGATCGTCGCTTGGGGTGTCAGCAATTTCGACGTCGATGATATGGCCGAGTTGAAGCGCATCGGCAACGGCGATGGCTGCGCCGCCAATCAGGTTTTGTATCACCTGGGCTCGCGCGGCATTGAGTGGCAACTCCTGCCCGATAGCCAGCGCGCCGGCATGCCCATCATGGCCTATTGCCCGCTGGGCCAAGGCGAACTCATCGGCCATCCGGCCATCGTGCAACTTGCCGGCAAACACGCTGTTGCGCCCGCGGCTATCGCAGTCGCTTTCCTACTTGCGCAGCCGGGCATACTCGCGATCCCGAAATCCTCACACGCCGAGCGCGTGCGCGATTTCGCCAAAGCTCGCGACGTGAAGCTGGATACGGCGGACTACGCGCTTCTCGATCGCGAATTTCCTGCGCCGAAACGCAAGGTGGCGCTGGCGATGACTTAACTCATGACCGGCACGCCGTACTCAGCGCGTACCTCGTAGGAAAAGTGTGACGTAACAATGGCCCGAGGCCACCCAGCAAATGCTGCCACCAGCAACGCCTTCCGACAAATGATTGCTGCTACGTTCAAGTAATCACCTCAAAGATCAAATTTCGGTGCTCGCGCTCGGTTTTTTTGATCGTGCGGGTTGAGCATTCGATATGATGGACAAAACAGAAATTCAAATCCGCGGTTGTTCGGCGGGTTGCAGGGGCTGGCCTGGGGCCACCTGCCCTTGTACTTTTTTTGCGCTGCTGCCGCGACCCTTATCCTGCTTGCCTAGCCCTAGGCCAGTGGCTAGCCTACCGGGTGGCCTAGGGCCAGGGCTACCCGGTCGTGGCAAAGCATGGTCTGAGAGCCGCATTGATATTGCTTCTCAGGCGGAGTGCTGGCGTATCGTTTGAAAGACAGTTTGCTTCCTGATCTTTATCTGACTACGTCGGCTCGACGTTGAACACACTGCGGTTTGAGCGGCGGTTGCGGCGTTGATGGGTGTATAATTTTGTGATGAACGAACTGGTTAGTACGCCGCTTGCCCACACGCAGCCCTTCGCTAAAGTTCTCGGCGAGCCGCTCACTGAGTTGCCGCGGGATCTTTACATCCCGCCGGAAGCATTGCAGATTTTTCTCGAGACGTTCGAGGGTCCGCTTGATCTTTTGCTTTACTTGATCCGCAAGCATTCCCTCGACATTCTCGACATTCCGATGGCGAAGTTGACGCGGCAATACATGGATTACGTTGAGGCAATGCGCCACAGCCAATTGGAATTGGCGGCAGAGTATTTGGTCATGGCGGCGGTGTTGATCGAAATTAAGTCGCGCATGTTGCTGCCCAAACCGATCGCCGCCAAGCCCGATGAACTCGATCCGCGCGCGGAATTGGTACGGCGCTTGATCGAGTACGAGCAAATGAAAAAGGCGGCGGAAGAGTTGAACGTACTGCCGCAAGCCGGGCGCGATTTCGCGGTGGTCGAAGTGTGGATCGAGCATGCCTTGGTGCAGCGCGTGCCTTACGTCAGCGTCGATGATTTGCGCAACACCTGGCTGGCGTTGCTCACGCGCGCCAAGCTGCAACAACATCACAAAGTAAAGCGCGATGAGCTTTCGGTGCGCGAACATATGACGCGCATTTTGCGCCGTTTGTCGGCGGGCATTTACGTCGAGTTTTCCGATCTGTTCAATCCCCTCGCCGGCGTGCCGGAGTTGGTGGTGAGCTTTCTCGCTGTTTTAGAATTGGCGAAAGAGGCTTTGGTGCAAATTACCCAAAATGAATCCTACGCGCCGATCTATGTGAAGCGCGCCGGAGCCAATTAACATGGATACATTAGACGATTCATCGGCGATGAAAATGGTGCTGGAAACGGCGCTGTTAACCAGCCAGGAACCGCTGAAGGCGACCGAACTCATCAAACTGTTCGACGCGGACGTGTCGAGCGAAGCCATTAAGGTCGTTCTGCATGAGTTGCAGGAGGAATGGCAAAATCGCGGCGTTGAGCTTGTGCAAGTGGCGAGTGGCTGGCGCTTCCAAGCGCGCGCGGATTTCCAAAAATATCTTGATCGGCTCAATCCGGAAAAGCCGCCGCGCTATTCGCGCGCGGTGATGGAAACCCTGGCGATTATCGCTTACAAACAACCCGTGACGCGTGGCGACATCGAAGAGATTCGCGGCGTGAATGTTTCATCGCAGATCATCAAATCGTTGGAGGCGCGCGGCTGGGTCGATGTGGTGGGTCAGAAAGAAGTGCCGGGCCGTCCCGCACTGTACGCGACGACGAAGAATTTCTTGGACGATTTGAATTTGCGTTCCCTCGAAGATTTGCCGGCGTTGGCGGATTTTCAAAATACGCTTGAACTTGAACCGGCATTGATAACTCAATGAAAATTGAACGACCATTGCGCAAGCGTCGTACCCAGTTCGGTGAAGTGCCCGAACGCCCGCGGCGTGTCGTCGATGGCGAAGAGCGCGGCGAAAAACTGCATAAGGTATTGGCCCTGGCCGGCGCCGGTTCGCGCCGTGCCATGGAAGAGGAAATCAGCGCCGGCAATGTCATGGTGAACGGCGCCGTGGCGACGCTCGGCATGCGCGTGACCCATGAAGATCGCGTCACGGTGGGCGGTCGTCCGGTGAAATTGAACTTCTCCGACGATGTGCCGCGCATTTTGATCTATCACAAACCCGAAGGCGAAATTGTCAGCCGCGACGATCCGGAAGCGCGCGATACGGTGTTCGATAAGTTGCC
>JBKJHT010000191.1:0-3551 GCA_046598945.1 Burkholderiales bacterium
CCACTGTTACCACTATGCCCATGACCACGCTCCCCACCTATGACGATCTGATGAACCCGCTTCTGGAGGCGCTACGGAAGCTTGGAGGCTCAGGGTCGATTGAAGAGATTTACGCCAAGACCGTGGAGATCACTGGATTGCCAGAGGAAATTCTGGCGCAACTTCACGACCCCGAAAAGAGCAGCCAAACCGAAGTCGGGTATCGTCTCGCTTGGGCACGAACGTATCTCAGAAAGTACGGATTGCTCGAAAACTCAAGCCGTGGAGTCTGGTCGCTGACAGAAAAAGCAAAGACGCTTGAAACTGTAGATTCCACAGAGGTTGTTCGCTTTGTTCGCGCTCTCGACAAACAGGACCCCCCGAAAAAGCGACCGCCTGACGAAACCGCGCGGGAATTATCCGAAGAGGAAGGATGGAAAGACAAGCTTTCCGCCGTTCTCACTCAAAAACTCGACCCCGCTGGTTTTGAGCGGTTAGTTCAACGCATCTTGCGCGAATCCGGGTTTATTCATGTTGAAGTGACAGGCCGCACGGGCGATGGCGGAATTGACGGAAAAGGCATTGCCCGTATTCACGGATTCATGAGCTTTCACGTTTTCTTCCAATGTAAGCGCTACAAAGGCTCAGTTGCGGCCGGCGAGGTTCGTGATTTTCGCGGCGCGATGGTTGGCCGTGCCGACAAGGGCTTGTTTATTACAACGGGTTCTTTCACACCCGCTGCTGTGAAGGAAGCCACAAGAGACGGTGCGCCACCAATCGACCTTGTCGATGGCGATGAACTTGCAGAGAAACTGAAAGAGTTGGCGCTTGGCGTAAAAACCGAACTCGTCGCGCGCGTCAGCATTGATACGGCATGGTTCGAAAGCCTATGACGTATAACCCGGCAGTCCACTCGGACGCTGCGCGATGAAGCCGCGCAGCGCCGGTGACTGCTACGTTAGCCCTCAGGAAGCGGTCACATGCTTGCGCTCAAGATAGCTATTTCAATTGTAGCCTTGGCAATTCTGGGTGGCCGCGTAATCTGGCCGAGTCTAACGATCGACGCAATCTCGCTTGGGCTGCTGATCGTGGCTCTATTGCCTTGGGCGTCCTCGCTAATCGAAAGCGCCAAATTTCCTGGTGGCTGGGAAATCAAGTTCCGAGACCTGAAAAAGGCGAGCGACAAAATCGAATCCGCGCAGGGCGCCTGGTTCAAGAAGGAAGGCGTAGAAGTTCTTGAGCCCGAGGAATGGGTAAAAGACGTTCAAATCCTCGTTGCGGAAGATGCAAATCTTGCACTTGTCGCTCTGCGGATTGAGATCGAAAAGAGACTTCGTGTACTTGCGGCCCGGCACGGAATCAAAGATTCAATGCCGCTGACACGCTTGTTTCGGAAACTTTATCGCCGAGAGATCTTGACTGAATCTGTATTTGGCTCCTTGGAAGTGTGAACGCCGGCAATCGGGCAGCGCATGGAGCATCCGTTGAGCCGTCCGTGCAGCCGGTACATAGCAGAGCCATTCTGGGTGGCCTAAACAGCCGATTTTTGCCGTTTTAGGCCGAGCGCCGCCACAGCGCCCTGGGCACTTTATGCGCATTCTGGCAGTGCGGTTTACCTGCTCAGACCTTCCTCATGACCCCCCATACGGCCCCGGCCCCATCCCACCGGGCGGCTCAGTGAGGGTCGGCAAGATTCGACGCCTCGCGATCACCATGGGCGAGCCGCAACCCGTGCACAGCAGGTGCGCGCGCGGTGTAGGGACGAGCGCGCTGACGGGCAGCTTGAACACCAGCAGGCGCAACAGTGCAATCAGCCGCTTGCAGTTCGGATGCAGAAAGCCAAAGTTACGCGCCCTGCGAAAGACCCACCATCCTATTCAAGGCGACATAGTCGGGAAGGTCATAGGTCTTTCCGCCGGAGGGGAAACTCAAAGCTTTTATAGGGTTGTCGCTCACGGGCAATGGATAGGGTTTCTCTCCCGCTTTTATAGTGCGGGTTGGGAATATTTTCTCCGTGCTGCTGTATGTGCGCACTGCCTTGTCTGGAAAAAGAACTCCATCGAAAATGTCACGGGCGGAACCGATGTCCAGCTCTGCCGTTTCCCCGGCGCGGGCGTTTCCAACAAATTGTTCCTGCTGACTGACGAAATGGCCGAATAACAAAAGATACCCTGCCATCAATACCGTTGCTTTCTTCATGAAGTATTTCTTTCTTGATAAGAACTCGTTGGAGTTGAGTAGCCTGGTTGCTTCCGATGGTATGGGTTGATATTTTATCCTGTCAAACCACCCAGAGCCGCCACCACGATGTTAGGTGTCAGCGTGTTTAGGTTTGCGAATTCAGATGTTTGAGAGAAAATACGCTCGCGGCGGTCCGAGCACATCACGCCAGCGACCAATGGCCCGAGGCCACCCCGTATCCGTGCGTGCTGTGGCGATTAAGTGTAACCCAAGCCCATCACATCGCGCACATCGCGCATCGTGTCTTGCGCCATGCGTCGCGCTTTTTCGCAACCGTCGGCAATGATGTTTCTAACCAAGGTGCGGTCTTCCAGATACATGGTCGCGCGCTCGCGCATCGGCGCGAGTTCGTCGAGCACGCCCTCGATCACCGGTTGTTTGCAATCCAAACAACCGATTCCCGCTGTCGTGCAACCTTCACGCGCCCATTGTTTGGTCGATTCGCTGGAGTAAATTTGATGCAGTTGCCACACCGGACATTTATCCGGATCGCCGCGATCGGTACGCCGCACCCGCGCCGGGTCGGTCGGCATGGTGCGAATTTTTTTCACTACGCTGTCGGCGTCTTCGCGCAGCGTAATGGTGTTGTTGTAGGACTTCGACATTTTCTGACCGTCCAAACCCGGCATGCGCGATGCTGCCGTCAACAACGCTTCCGGCTCCGCCAAAATCATCTTGCCGCCGCCTTCGAGATATCCGAACAAACGTTCACGATCGATCATCGCGAGGTTCTGCGTTTCTTGCAGCAATGCCTTCGCGCCTTCGAGCGCCGCTTCGTCGCCTTGCTCCTGAAACTTGGTGCGGAACTCGTGGTACAAGCGTGCGCGTTTACTGCCCAATTTCTTCACCGCGTCGATTGCCTTTTGTTCAAACCCCGGCTCGCGGCCATACAGATGATTGAAGCGCCGCGCCACTTCGCGGGTCAATTCGACATGCGGCACTTGATCTTCGCCGACCGGCACTTGGTTGGCGCGGTAGATCAAAATATCCGCGCTTTGCAATAACGGATAACCTAAAAAGCCATAGGTACTCAAGTCTTTTTCGCTGAGCTTTTCTTGCTGGTCTTTGTAAGTCGGCACACGTTCCAGCCAGCCGAGCGGCGTCATCATCGACAGCAGCAAATGTAGCTCCGCATGCTCCGGCACTTTCGACTGGATGAACAGCGTCGCCTGCGCGGGATCGACGCCGGCAGCCAGCCAATCGATCACCATGTCCCAGACGTTGTCTTCGATAATCTCAGGCGAATCATAGTGGGTGGTCAGCGCATGCCAATCGGCGACGAAGAATAAACATTCGTATTCGTGTTGCAACTTCACCCAATTTTTTAGCAC
>JBKJHT010000078.1:0-6107 GCA_046598945.1 Burkholderiales bacterium
CTTCGATTAAAAATAGCGGCTGCTCAGAATGCGCTACAAACGATTTGTTTTGTATTTCCGATATTTTCAATACGCCCAAAACTGCTCTTTTCCGAGATAAATATCGAATTTCAACAATCTGCTAGAGCTACCCTGTATCCAAGCGATTCTTCGGGCGATACTGAATTATGGATGCGGCCCCCACGGCGCGGCGGTCAGCAACTTCACTTCCTGCGTCACCACCAGCGGCCGAAACTTCAGCGCGAATCCTTCGATAAAATCTTTATTCACGTATAGCGACGCCCAGTGCGCACGGCGCGCCGCATCGTCGTCGAATTTCCACAGATGGACGAGTTGATTGATCTGCCCCGTATCCGCTTGAAAATAGCCGACCAGATTTTTGTCGAAGCCGCCTTTTTGCAAAGCCGGAAAACCCAGTTCCGTATAAAGCTTCACTGCTTCGCCCATTTTGCCTACGTAAAGCGAGTAGGTTCGCAATTCATATATTGCCATTATGTTTCCTCAGTAAGTTTGTTTTTGATAACGCTTATGATCCCACATTATGGGAACGCGATGGCATCGGCAATGATTTGGCAACATAACAATGGCTGTGCTACAGTTGTGCTACAAACTATTTTTTGCGCCCACCATGACCACCACGACACTGCGGTTACCGGCGAATTTAAAGCAACGCATCAACAAGCTCGCCAAATCCTCCGGCACGTCCGCTCACAGCTTGATGCTCGAAGCCATTGCGCAAAAAGCCGACGAACTGGAACTTAGAACCGCTTTTCACGCGGAAGCGGACGCGCGCCTAAGCAAACTACTGACCAGCGGCGTGGGAATGGATTGGAACGACATGCGCACCTATCTGAGCGCGCGAGCAAACGGAAAAAAACCGAAAGCACCTAAAGTGCGCCCATGGCGCGCATAGTTTTAGCGCCGCAAGTTCAAGCCGATATCGATCGAATTTTCAGTTTTCTGTTCGAACACGCCGCGGATTCCGTAACAGAGCGAGTCGCCGCAATAGTCGCGGCAATCGATGTCCTAGAATCGAGCCCGCGGATTGGGCGTGCGACCGATGGCGGCAAGCGCGAACTCATCATTTCGACTGGCGCAAGCGGTTGCATCGCGTTGTATCAATACGTTCCGGACTTAGATACCGTGTTTGTGTTGGCGATTCGTAGTCAGCGCGAAGCCGGTTATGCCGGAATGTAGGGTGCGCGTGTCATCGCATTGATCAATGGCCTGGAGCCGCATGGATAGGGGCTGGCCTTGGGCCACTGGCTCACGGGCCATGCCGAATGCAATGAATGTGGTGTGACGAACTAAATTTCTAAGCGGGATTTTCCGACACTAACGCCGCAATCCACTCTCTTCTAAAACTTCCCGCAACATGCCAATCCGATCGGTTCCCCAAAACACTTCGTCGCGAAAGATGAAGCTGGGGACACCGAACACGTTGCGCGCTTCGCCGGTTTTTTGAATTTCCGCGAACATTTCTTTACCTTCGCCTAAGAGAAAATTGTGGAAACCCGGAAGCGGCGCACCGGCGTTTTCCAACGCGAGTTTCACGACACTCACATCTTCAATATCAAACTCGCGATTCCAAAATGGCGGCAAAACGTCGTCATGAAATTTGCGGAAGACGTTGTGGCGTTGCGCCCACAGCATGGCAATGCTGATGATTGTGGGATCGTAAATTTTCACGGTGCCGCGAATGGTTAAGCCTTTGCGTTTCGCTAGGCGACGGCAATCCATGTAGAGATATTTGACTTTCATCCAATCGCGCGGCGGGCGCTGCTCGACGCTGCCGCCGTAGGAGCCGGTGAGGTCGGTGTAGAACGGATACCACTCGAGCGTGATGTTGAAATCTTGCTCGATTTGGTAGGCTTCGTCTTTCGCTAAATAGGAATAGGGGCTGCGATAGTCGATGTAAAGCGCGACTGTCTCGGCCATGTCACTGCGCGGGCGCGGCGGATACGGCGGGCGCTTCTTTGCATTCGGGCGGGATTTCCGATTCGACAATGCGCCGACTGGTGGAATACCGCACGCCGCGAATCATGATGTCTTTGCCGGTGGTTTCGTTGCGCGCTTTGCGCATGTATTTGAGGGAGTCGAAATCGCCTTCGACTTTGTCGCCGATCGATACGGCGTTCGGACTAAATAAACTGACGAGACCGAATTCGTCGGGCTTTTGCACGGTGGCGATGTTGCATGTGACGTTCAGCCCGACGATGGTTGCAGGGCCGGCGTACGCGACGGACGTGTTTAAGGCAATGAGCCCGGCTACGGCGACGGTTAGCATTTTAATTCGGTGCATGATATTGGGCTCCGTTAGTGGTTGTTGCGCTGATCGATGGGTTTCGCTTTGCTCTACCCATCCTACGTTAGAGGGAGAGGTCGGGGGCACCGGGTTTGATCTCAACACTTCGCTCACCTTTGTCGGAGGTGAGTTGAAGTGAAAGATTTTTGATGTCCGGCAACTGCTCAAACACTTTGACACTGACGCTAGCGGGCTTCTCGCTGCATTCATAGCGATAGGCGGCTTGAATGTTGCCGAAATCGCCAGCGCGCTTGACGGGTTTGCCTTCGCGATCAACCGCGAAAGCCGAGCCGTTTGCTAATTTGCATGCGCTCTTGTCAGAGAAGGCAAATAGCTTCTCGCCTTCCTTCAAGCGCTTCAATACTTCATCGGGGGGCAAGCCAGGTTTGTCGGGATTGGCGACGGCCATGGGCAAACGCAACCGCGCGGTGACGGCATTGGCTTCCACTTCGATTAGCAGCTTGCCGTTGACGTATTCGGGCAACGCCGATCCATCGGCAAAAGCCAAGCTCGGAAGCATGACGGCGATGGCTGCTGCTTTCCAAAAAGAAGCGGGGATGCTCGTTTGACTAGACATGTTTTCGTTCTCCACAATTCAATCCATGCACTAAAATTTCATCACTAATTAACGCTTTTGTTAAAAGGCCATGAGGGCAATGCAGCACCAGTAGCCAAAGACGTTCTTAGTTGGCAGCGGCTGATCAATCGCTAGAGCTTATCAGAGTTCGCCCAAGCGCACGGCGATTGTATATTCCCGTGCTTGGCGTTATTCTCCTTGTTAGAAACTATCTGTTACCTCTAGAACATGTCGCAAGATGACTTAAAACAACAGGCGGCCAAGGCCGCGTTGGACTACGTGACCCACGGCGCCATCGTCGGTGTGGGCAGCGGCTCGACGGCGAATTTTTTCATCGCTGAATTGGCCAAGATCAAGCACAAAATCGACGGCGCAGTTGCGAGCTCGGAAAAAACCGCGGCCTTGCTCAAGCAAGCGGGCATTCATGTTTTTGATCTCAACAGCGTGCACGATATGCCGATCTACGTCGATGGCGCGGATGAAATTACGCAACACCTGCACATGATCAAAGGTGGTGGCGGCGCGCTGACGCGGGAGAAAATCGTCGCGGCGGTGGCGACGAAATTCATCTGCGTCGCCGATGAAAGCAAGCTGGTGGGCGTGCTCGGGAAATTTCCGCTGCCGGTTGAGGTCATCCCGATGGCGCGTAGCCACGTCGGCCGCGAAATGGTGAAACTTGGCGGATCGCCGGCGTTACGCGAGGATTTTAAAACCGATAACGGCAATTTGATTCTCGATGTCTACGATCTGAATATGACCAATCCGGTGGAGTTGGAATCGACCATCAACCAAATTCCCGGTGTCGTCACTTGCGGGATTTTCGCGCGGCGCGGGGCGGATGTGCTCATGCTGGGCACGGGTAATGGACTGAAGACCTACAATAAATAGCATTCCGTCATGATTTTGTCATGAATGAGGCGTAATTTTGCGCTGGAATACGGAGAAACTGACTTGACTCAAACCGAACACATTTCTAAACAGTTCGACGCCGATTTAGAACGGCTGCGCGCCAGCGTCCTGCAAATGGGCGGCCTGGTCGAGCAACAGATTGAGCATGCGTTGCATTCCCTCACCACGGGCGACATGCGATTGGCGGATCAAGTGGTGGAAAAAGATCATCATGTCAACGCGCTGGAAATTTCCATCGACGAAGATTGCACCAACATCATCGCGCGGCGCCAGCCTGCGGCGGGCGATTTACGCATGGTGATGACGGTGATCAAGCTCATCACGGATATCGAACGCATCGGCGACGAGGCCGATAAAATGGCGCGCATGGCGAAATTGGTTCACACCACGGATCGGCTGCATGCACCGCGGCTGGCGGACATCAACCACGTGACGCATCTGGCCCTCGATATGCTGCGTAAAGCGCTGGACGCCTTCGCCCGGCTGGACACGAAAACGGCGATCGAGGTGATGCGCCAAGATGATCTAGTGGACGAAGCCTACCGCGCGATTTTGCGGCAACTGCTGACCTTCATGATGGAAGATCCGCGCACGATTTCTGCGTCCCTGGATATTTTATTTATCGCCAAAGCCATCGAGCGCATCGGCGACCATTCGAAAAATATGGCGGAGCACATCATTTACCTGGTGAAAGGTAAAGATGTTCGCCACGTCAGTTTGGAACAAATTGAGAAGGACGCCTCGCTGTAGATTGTCGCAATAGCCTGCCTGTAGAGCCAATAGCAGCGCGCCTCGCGCACTATTGCATGCCGGGAGCCAATGTCCACGGGGCTTCTGGAGCAGGTCAATACACAAAGTAATTGATTGGACGGACTGCGCATTTGCCGGATAATGGCGGCGAATCGCGTCTCGCTTCATTTCTCCGCCCTCATCCATGATCAATTTACGTAACCTTACCCTCGCGCGCGGCAACAAAGTGCTGCTCGACGCCGTCGATGTGACCTTTCAGCAAGGCCAGAACATCGGCCTCATCGGCGCCAATGGCGCGGGTAAAACCACGTTGTTCGCGCTGCTGCGCGGTGAAATCCAACAAGAGGGCGGCGACCTCGACATGCCGCCACGCATGAGCATCGCCCACGTCGCACAAGAGATGCCGACGCTGGATCGCGCCGCCATCGAATACACCCTCGACGGCGATGTCGAATTGCGCCGGATTGAACAGGATCTGGCCAGCGCCGAGGCCGCCGACGACGGCCATGCCCTGGCGGAGTTGCATCATCAACTGGATTTGGTCGGGGGCTACAGCGCCCGCAGCCGCGCCGCAGCGTTGCTGCATGGCCTTGGTTTTGCGGTTAGCGAACATGACAAGCCCGTTGCCGCGTTTTCCGGCGGTTGGCGTATGCGTTTGAATCTGGCGCAGGCGCTGATGTGCCGCTCCGATTTGCTGTTGCTTGACGAGCCGACCAATCACCTGGATTTGGAAACCGTGCTGTGGCTGGAGCAATGGCTCAGCCGCTACCAAGGCACGCTGATTTTGATTTCCCACGACCGCGATTTCCTCGACGCCAGCGTCAGCCACATCTGCCACTTCGATCGACAAACCCTTAAACTTTACCCGGGAAATTACAGCGCCTTCGAGCGCCAGCGCGCGGCGAATTTAGCGCAACAACAGGCGTCGTTTGAAAAGCAGCAGCGCGAGATCGCCCATCTGCATGCCTTCATCGATCGCTTCCGCGCCAAGGCAACCAAGGCGCGCCAGGCGCAAAGCCGTATGAAAGCGCTGGATCGTATGGAAGAAATCGCGCCGGCCCACGTCGATTCGCCCTTCACTTTTCGCCTGCGCGAGTTTGCCCAGGCGCCGGATCCGTTGTTGACGCTGGATCATGTCGCGGCCGGCTATGGCGACAAACCAGTGCTAGCCAAGGTAAATCTGGTGATTCGCGCCGGTGAACGCATCGGACTGCTCGGCAAGAACGGCGCGGGCAAATCGACGCTGATCAAGTTACTTGCCGGGGAACTCAAGGCCAAGGCCGGTGAGCGTCACGAGGGCAAGGGGCTCGCCGTTGGCTATTTTGCGCAACATCAGTTGGAACATCTGCGTCTGGACGAATCGCCGCTGCAACACCTGGTTCGCCTAGATGGCAAAACACGCGAGCAGGAATTGCGCAACTTCCTCGGCGGTTTCAATTTTCACGGCGAACAGGCGCTCAGCGCCGTCGCGCCATTTTCCGGTGGGGAAAAAGCGCGTTTGGCCTTGGCGCTGCTGATCTGGCAGCGACCCAATTTGCTGCTGCTCGACGAGCCGACCAACCATCT
>JBKJHT010000133.1:0-24054 GCA_046598945.1 Burkholderiales bacterium
GGTACAATTTGGCATCGGCGTTCCTTGCGTGATGATTGGCTTCGACACCTTTATCAACGCGGCTTACAGACGGAACGCCGACCTCTTTTCAATTACTACGGTGAAATATTCGGGCTAACCCAACCTACATTTTATTTGGCCTTGCCAGGAGGCAAGCAGCGCTTGCCTCCTGGCAAGGCATAGGCTGCGAGCCAGTATCCATAAGCCTTTTAGGCGATCTTGTTTTAGAAAAAAGCGATGGTTCTCACTTCCACGCTCTCGCGCGGCACGGCGTTTGGCGGCGTATTCGGATCTTCAAACGCACTGTGCGGCATGAAGCGCGCGCGCTTTTCGTCGGAATCATAGGTCTTGAGCATCAGCGCCTGCGTCGGTTCCATTTTCGGAAAGTAATACCAGCGATGTTGCGGCGAGTGGCGCGTGACATAAATCTCGCCGGTGCGCTCGCGATACTTCAGATCCATGATCAGCCAATCCTCCGGCGCGACCGATTGCGCATCACACAGGCCCAGCGGCAACTCTTCGACACGATTGCGAATTGGTTTCCACACGTTGTAAAACGCCACGCGACCCTTAAGCAAATCGTCTGCTTCATCCGGCAACAAATCGCGCACGCGCTGCGGGCCGGATTTCACCGTGTAATCGCTATGCACCAGCATCACGGCGGGGCGATTCAAGGTTGATTGCTGTTCCGGCTCGCGCTTGCGGATCGTGTGATCGAACACCAACACACGATTGGCGCCGGTGTTTTTCTTAACGAAGGCGACCACTTGCTGGTAAAACGTGGAACGCACCGCGGCATCGTCGTCGAACTGATTGAACAATACCGGGAACGGCCTTAACTCGAAACCCTCGCGGTCGACGGAAAATTCGTTGAGCTGAGGCCAGCCATCGCGCACGTCCACTTCCCGCGGATCGCCGCCGGGCGGATTCTTTATCGTGCCCAGTTCCGGCTCATAAAAATAGTAGTCGGGTGGAACGCCGTTATCCACGGTGTAGTTAAGTGTAGTGCGAACAGTCGAGCCTAATGACATAGCAATTCCCGTGGTTATTTCCGGTTAAGAAACGAGTATAGCTGCTTTAAAATTTTCCTGGTAGAGTGACCCTGCAACGCAATCCGGCGACGCCGCCGGCCAACATAAAATCCAATTGGAGGAGACCAAAATGAAGCTATATTACGACCCCTGCACCGTGAACTGCCGCAAGGTTCTCGCCGGATTCGATTTACTCGGCATGAAATATGACACGGTGAAAATCGACTACTTTACCGCCGGACAAAAGTCGCCGGAATACCTCGCCATCAACCCGAATGCATCGTTACCGGCGCTCGATGACGATGGATTCGTGCTGTGGGAATCGAACGCGATGCTGCAATACGCCGCCGATAAACTAGGCGCCGAGGCTTACTATCCAAAGGATCTAAAAACCCGCGCCGACATCAATCGCTGGATGCTGTGGGAATCCAATGCGTGGTTTCCGAGCACCTACGTTTACTTGGTGGAAAATGTTGTCAAGCCGCTGCTGAAAGCCGAGCCGGATCAAGGCATTCTCAACGCCCAAGCAGAAAATTTCCACAAACTCGCCGGGATTCTCGACAAACGCCTCGCCAGCCAACCATGGCTCGCCGGCAACAGCGTCACGATAGCCGACATCGCCGTAGCCGCGCCCATGCATTTACATACCTTCCAAAAATTGCCGCTCGATCAACATCCGAATTTGAAGCGCTGGATGACCGAGCGCGTGGAAAAATTACCGTCGTGGAAAAAAACCGATGCTGCGCCGCTACTTGGTTTTCCGGCGATGTATTGAATTTGGGTGGATCGCCACGGTGCATGAATGCACCCTACATTTCCGACTGGCCAAGGTAGGGTGCATTTACGCACCGCAATCAGCTACATTTCTTTGATCTCATCGAGCTTGATGAACGACGCCCTCACCGGTTTCGGAATCGCTGCGTTGAGTGCATCGCTGACCGAAAGCCAAACCACCCCCCGGTTCCGCGGCGCGCGATAGTTTATTGTGAATTGCCACCGGTTGCGGCGCGATGTTCAATTTAAAATGGGTGAAGCCGTGTTCCAATACGTGCCAACCCGCGTAAGTCGCATTCGGTGGGGCGCAATGGTCCGAGGCCAGGCAGTAACGATTGCAACCTATATTTCTTTCACCTCAAGTTTAGTTAGCAGCATTCGAACGGGCTGCGGAATCGCCGCCGCGAGCGCATCGTCAATCGATAACCACATCACGCCCGCCTCCGCTGCGCGCGACAATTTCTTCTGAACGGTCATGGGTTGTGGTGTGATGCTCAATTTAAAATGAGTAAAGCCGTGCTGCAAAACATTCCAGGGCCTCAGCGATTTAGTCTCTAATCCATAACGTTCGCGGCAAGCCTCGCGCGCACTCGCGCCATTGACCACCTCGGGAAAACACCACATGCCTGCCCACACGCCGGTCGGCGGGCGTTTCTCCAGCAACACTTCGCCAGCGTGGGCGATGATCAACATCGTTGTCGACTTTTCCGGCACTGCTTTTTTCGGACGCGGCGTCGGCAATTCTTGGATGCGACCGTCGCGTTTCGCGACACAGTGTTCTTCGACTGGGCAAGCGAGACACAACGGTCGCGTGCGCAAACAAACCGTTGCGCCCAAATCCATCAGGCCTTGGGTGTAGGCTTCAATGTTTTTTTTTGGCAATGCTGCGTTAGCGACGCTCCAAAGTTTCGCTTCAATCTTTTTCTCGCTGGGAAAACCATCAATGCCAAAATGCCGCGAGAACACGCGCTTAACGTTGCCATCGAGAATGGCCTGGCGTTCGCCGAAGGCGAAGGCGCTGATAGCCGCCGCCGTGGATTGGCCTACGCCGGGCAGCGCTAAAATGTCATCTATCGCTTTGGGAAATTCGCCACTGAATTTTTCTACGACGATTTGCGCGGCGCGCAATAAATTTCTACCGCGCGAGTAATAGCCCAAGCCACTCCACAACGCCAGCACCTCATCTTCGCTTGCGCGCGCGAGGTCGCTCAGCGCCGGGAATTTCTCCAAGAACCGCGTGTAGTAGGGAATAACCGTCGCGACCTGGGTCTGTTGCAACATGATTTCCGACAGCCAAATGCGGTAGGGATCGCGTGTGTTTTGCCACGGCAAATCGTGACGGCCATGGCGTTTTTGCCAGACAATGATTCGCGTCGAAAAATCAGTGCATGTCAACGTTTGCTCTTTTCCAGTTGCGCGCTTTCCATTTCAATCCGCACGTTGCGCGCCGTCGTACCCGCGCTTTTCAAAACACCAATCTTGATTTGGCCATCGACTTTCAGCAGCTTGAGGAAAGTGAGATCGAGATTCGTGGGCACTGATTTCTTCTGAATTTGCTTGGTCGAAATCGTCTTAGCCGCGGGTGAAAAATAGCGATCGAGATCCAGTTGATCAAGGCTCGCGTCGATTCGATAGGCGGGATCGGCCCAGCCGTTAACGCCGAATATTCCGACAAATTTACTTTGATCCAGCCCGGCGTTTAGATTGAAGCGCGCTTGTTCGCGCACGAGGTCGATATTACCGGCGCCGTTCAACTTTACATTGAACGGTTTTGCATCTTTGCTTATCCCGATCCAACTGACTTTACCGGTAAGGTTCGTTAGCTCGGCAGCTTGCTTTCTAAAATCCATCTTCACCGGCGAGGTAAGATCGGCTTGCCATTTGCCACTCGGATTGTGGCCGCTCGCTTTGATCGCAATACCTTTTGCCGCCACTTGATCGGCGTTGGATGATGCCTCAAGATCCGCGCGGATACTGGCTTCCACGGCACTGGCCGGCCAGATTACATTCGCCTGAAGATCAATGGCGGGAATCTTGGCATTGGATTCGCGCCAATTCCCTTGCACAGGAATGCTCACTTTGCCGGTCACTTGCGCACCCGCGAGCTTGCCTGACCAATCACTTTGTAGCGCGTCAATAGCGAAATTTCCGTCGACGATATTGGCAATGACCGGTGCGCGCCATTTGCCGGAAAGTTGATCCTGATCTGTTTGCATTTTCCAATCGCCATTGAGTTGCGCCCCATCGAGTTCGCCAGTTTGTAAATTGAGCATGAGTGGGCCCATCGCGCTCGCTTCGACGACCAACTGATCGCGCTGCATTTTGCTGTTGAGTGTCATTTTTTCAAATGCGACGCGCTGCTGAGCGGGATCGAAAGTCAACGCCGCGCTTAGCGCGCCGCTGGAACGCAACTTATCCTGCTCGATGGAGAAATCCAGTTTGAAGTCGGACGCATCAATCTTGTTGCCCACGCTCACCAAAGCGGGAACCGTCGCGCTGATGCTGATTTTTCTGACGGAATCATCGATTTTCAACTGCGCTTTAATCTGTTCGATCGACACGTTGTTCGCTCCTGATGTAAGCCGCGGCGATGCCAATTCAGCGTGCACGGTTTGCGTGCCGGCGCGTCCGCCGACGATCGCGCTCAGATCTTGAAGCGCGACGCGGCCTACGACAAGATCCGCAGCAATACTTGCTCGCAGGCCGACGGTGATCGGCTTCAAACCCGCCGCCTGTCCCTCCGCGCTGAATTTCGTACCGGTGATTTGGTAATGCTTTTTCCGTAAATCGAACTTCAGTTCGCCACTAAGTTCCGTTTTTAGTGCAACCACCGGATTATCGTTGGCGAGCAGAAACTGCGCATGAATTGGCGTGGCGACATTTTCCGTTAGGCGTCCGGTCGTCACCTGAATTTTACTAACCTGTGTTTTTCGCTGATTCATTTCATCGTCGAAGCGCAACGCCCCATTCTTGATCGTGAGTCCGGCGAGATCGAAACGCAATGACGACGGCGATTCATCTTTGGAGATCAGATCATCGAAGTTAGTTGTGCCGTTGGCGAAGCGCTTCAACGCGACGCTGAAATTGCCTACTTCTACTTGATCCAGCATCACCTGACTTTGCAAAAGCGGCCAGACGCGCAGCGATAGCTTTACCGCTTCTATCGTCGCGAACGCAGTTGAGGAATTTTTCTCGTTGAGAATCGCGCGATCCAATTCGAGTCGGACGCTAGGAAACAATTTCAAGCGTATATCACCGCGAATAGAAAGTTCGCGCCCGGTTTTTTCTTTCACTACGGAAGTAAGTCGCGCCTTGTGAGAATTGGCGTCGAACGTTGCGATAAAAAATGCCGCCAATGTGAGCAACAATAACAACAGCAATGCGATGCCGATGAAAACCCTTCGCCACGGCAGCCGAGTTGCAGTGGCGAATACCCGCCTCATACTCTGCGCAAATAAGTGAGCAACTGATACGGCCCTTGATTGCGAATATCCGTCGCGCCGTTTTCGCGCAGCGCTGCTTCGATCGGCCCGATGATTTCCGGCAGCGCGCTTTCCACCACCGCCTCAATGGCGATTACCCAGTCCGCGGAGCCGTCCGGGTGCGGCCGCAGCGCGCGCTCGGGGCTGGGGCGATCAGTGATACTCGGGTCATTATGCAAAAGCCATGCTCTCACGCAGCCCAGGTGGGATGCGGCTTCTGGCAATGCCTTGGCTACGATCCAATCGCCCAAGGCCACCTCGTCGGGGGAGGCTGGCCTAGGGCCACGCGCCTCTCCGGCCTGCGGCATGGAAAACGTAATCGTTTGCGCCGCACCGCCTACGCCGTGACCGAATTCGGCGGTCACGCGGCATGCGCTGCGTATGGTCGCGACGAACCAGGGCATCACGCGGCGCGTCCAATCGGTCGGGTTCGCTAGTCGTTCGGTGTAAGTCGTGGATGCCATCACTTCCACCGATTCGGTTTCGTAGTACGCCAAATATTTCGGCGACTGTGTTGCGCCATAACGGCGCACGTTTAGAAAACCTGGAATCGCAACGCGTTCGGGCAAATGCTGATCGGTATACCAAGCATTGAACTCCGTCTCATGTTCCGCGATCACATCAGTCCAAACGACGAGCATACCCATCGCGGTATTCACAGGCATGGGAAAAAATCTGTCGGCGTGCGGCTCATAGACTGCAGTATACCGATCCGTCGCGGTAGAATAAATGAAACTTAGCTGAGTAGGATCGATGAAAATTCTGCTGTTGCAAGGCGCAAACATGACCTACCTCGGTCGCCGTCAACCGGAAATTTACGGCACGACTACCGCAGCGGAACTCGATGCGATGTTGTTGGCGTACGCGAAAGAAAATGCTTTCGCGTTGGAAATTTTCTACAGCAACATTGAAGGCGAAGCCATCAATCGCCTATATCGCGCGGTGGACGAAGGCTTCGATGGTTTAGTCATGAACCCGGCGGGCTTCGGCTATGCGGGCTACGCGCTCAAGGATTGTCTCGCGGCGTTGCCATTTCCGTACATTGAAGTGCATATGACTAACATCGAAAAACGCGACATTCGACCGATTACTCGCGAAGTGGCGAAAGGCGTGATTTTAGGATTTGGGATCCAGTCGTATTTTTTGGGGTTGGATGCGATGCGCGGTTTGTTACGCTCGCGGGGGCAATAGATCGGCGTTGTCGCGAGCCAATACGGGAAATTCTAGTTCCGCACGTTCGTTTCGGAACGATGGGGCAATGGGCGTATGCAATCCAGGAACGCTGCGCCCACCCACATTTATTGTACGAGCGAATAATCCTCGCCCGACAAAATGCGGATCACGAGTCGCCTCCTCAATCGACTTAACGATGCAACAGCAAATATCTTTTCCTTCGAAGCGCGCTCCCCACACTGCCGCCGTGTCCGTTGCGATGATGGCCGCAATGCCTTGCTTGGTCGCCGCGACATCGATACGATCATCGCGTAACGATTTTTCTAAACCGATCAACTCGCAAAAATTCTCCCAAAACTTCTGTTCCAGCGGTGCGGCGGCGACGAACTTATTATCGGCGGTGCGATAGATTTGATAGCGCGGACTGCCGCCCGCAATTCGGCCGCCGCCCGGTGTCGGCCATATCCCGGTCGCGAAACCCTCGCCCATGGCCCAATACAAAAACGTGAACATGTTGTCGCTCATGGATACATCG
The DNA here is from genome assembly GCA_046598945.1 of Burkholderiales bacterium. Taxonomy (GTDB): domain Bacteria; phylum Pseudomonadota; class Gammaproteobacteria; order Burkholderiales; family JALYOK01; genus JALYOK01. The sequence goes on from JBKJHT010000133.1 coordinate 6,996, forward strand.
ATCTTGCAGCCCTCGCCGGTTTGATCGCGTTGGCGCAACGCAAGCAACACATTCATGACAGCCGGATAAGCGCCACCGGCGATATCCGCAATCAACGCCGGCGGGACGACCGGCGCGCCGGTGCTGTCGGCAGCGATCGCAAGCAAACCCGATTCGGCGATGTAGTTTAAATCGTGGGCGGCGACTTGCGCCTTCGGCCCGGTTTGGCCATAGCCGGTAATTGCGCAATAAATGATGCGCGGATTAATTGCCTTCAGCGCCTCGTAACCCAAACCCAAACGATCCATTACGCCAGGGCGGAATTGTTCGATCACGATGTCGGCGCTTGCGATTAACGGTTTGAGTTTTTCGATCGAACCCGAGGCTTTCAAATCGATTGCGAGGCTGCGTTTGCCGGCATTGAGCAAACCAAAATTAATGCTGTCCTCGCCGATCTTCGGCTCGTAACCGCGCATGTCCTCGCCGTTCGGCCGTTCAATTTTGATGACTTCCGCGCCCGCGTCAGCGAGTAATAACGTCGCCATTGGGCCGGGCAATAAAGTGCTGAAGTCCAGAACGCGGACGCCTGATAAGGGTTGCATTATTTTCCTTGTCGTTGTTTTGCCACGCGCGCGCGCCGTGCCGGCGCGTAAGCTGATTCGCCGTAAGCTTCGAACAGCGCTTGGCTCACGTCAAAATGATGATGTAGGCCAGTGCGTTCGAGCAGTGAAATCGGACCTTCAGGATAGCCGAGACCGAGTTTTAATGTCGTGTCGAGGTCGTCCGCGCTCGCTAAGCCCTCGTCGAGACGGCGTAATGCGGCGTTATAGTAGGGACGCACCAAGCGATCGATTATGCGTCCGGCGAAGTCGCTGCACGCAGCCACTTCTAATGCGGCGCCGCTGAAAATTTGTTTTGCCGCTTCAATTGCCGCGAAGGTGGATTGGGGCTGGCGAACCAGTTCCACTAAGTTTGACGGCTCACCGTCGCCCAAATGAAAACGCGCGAAACCTAAAACGTTCGAGCCTTCCAGGCCGCGACTTTCACCGGTGTGTACGCCGAGACATTCCGTACTTAGTTCTACTAGTACGACGGCTTTCGCGCCGCGATCTGGAATGGATTGCAAGGCCGCGCCGGCAGCTTTGCCCAGGATCACAATCGCGTCGCCACCATCACTCCCATTCGCAAATAACGGATGGTCGTCAGCAAATGAACGGCTGGTACTCGTTTGGATAATTGAATAACTCATGTTCTGTTGTATTGTGTCATAGCCAATTCCACATTAATTTTCCATACGAAGCGCCTGTAACCAAACCTGTGGCCGGAGGCCAGCCTCTCATCCCCGCGAAGGCGGAGATCCATAGGGCCGATAAGTTACCCCGAAACGCGTTTTCGCGCGATGTGTCGATCTCACACCTCGTTAGGCCGTATGGGTTCCCGCCTGCGCGGGAACGACAATGTGGGTAAAGTAACGCACGCGCCAAAATCGCTAGGCACAAATTCCAAGCAAGGTGAAGCATGACACTAGCCACCGAACATCGCATCTTTGTTGTACATGTAAAACCCGCGCCCGGTCTTGCGTCCGAGATGGCCGGCGGCGATCATGCGCTTGACCAGCGGCGGGCAAGCGTTGCGCGGCTCGTTGGTCATGCCGTACAGTGCTTCGCACAATAGCAATTGCGTATCGAGGCCGACCAGGTCGAGCAACTCCAGCGGGCCCATGGGATAGCCCAGGCCGACCTTGACGGCGCGATCGATGTCCGCGGGTTCCGCAACACCGCCTTCGACTAAGCGAATGGCATCGTTGTTAAACGGCACCAAAAAATAATTGAGAATAAAACCCGGATTGTCTTGGGTCTTGACGGGGTTTTGGCCCAGCGCTTTGCAACATACCCAGGCTTGTTGAAACGCGGTTTCGCTGGTGTTGATCCCCGGCGACATCTCCACCAGTTTCATCAGTTGCGCCGGCAAACAAAAATGCATGCCGACCACGCGATCATCACGTCCGCTGCCTGCGGCAATTTCAGTAATCGAAAGCGTCGAGGTATTGGACGCTAAAATTGTGTGGGGAGGACATACTTTGTTTAGCGCGCCGAATAATTCATGTTTCGCTTTTAGGTCTTCGAATACCGCTTCGATAACCAAATCGCATTGCGCCAGATCGTCAATCTTAGTCGTCGCAACCCGGTTCGCCATCATGCCGTCCACCTGCGTAGCCGTGAGCTTGCCCTTCTCCACGGATTTGGCGAAAAAGCCTTGGGTTTGTTTGCGCGCTTTTTCCAGCACGTCGGTATGCGTATCGAACACGACAGTGCGAAAGCCGGCGCGAGCGGCGACAATGGCGATGCCCGCGCCCATGGCGCCACACCCTGCGATGCCGATGGTTTTAATGTCCATATTATTTTGCGATGAAACTTTTGCCGACGAATTGGCGATGAATTTGATTGGTGCCTTCCCAAATTTGCGTTATTTTCGCATCGCGCATCAGGCGCTCAACGCGATAATCCTTGCAGTAGCCGTAGCCACCGTATAGCTGAACCGCTTCCGTGGCAATGCGCATGGCGAGATCTGATGCGCGCATCTTCAGCATCGAGGCTTCGACGCCGAAATCCAATTCGCCGCGATCGACTAACCCCGCCACATGCCAGAGCCACGCTTCGCATTGCGCCAGTTCCGTGGCGAGATCGGCGATCAAAAATTGTATTCCTTGAAATTCCAAAACCTTGCGACCCGATTGCTTGCGCTCGTTAATGTAGCCGACTGCATCCTCGAATGCTGCGCGGGCGATTCCCAAGGCGTGTGCCGCGACGCTCGGGCGAGATTTATTCAGCGACGCCAAAAGAATATTCAGCCCCGCGCCGGGCGCGCCGAGTAAATTTTCCCGGGGTACTTTGCAACCATCGAATGCGAGCGCCGCTGTGCTCGATGCGCGGTGACCCATCTTATCTTCTTTGCGTACGACGCTCAGGCCCGGCGTATTTTTCTCGACAAAGACGGCGGAAATGGACGCTTTGCTATCGTCGGTCGCGCTCCATTTGCCGAATACCAACAATAGATCTGCCACGTCACCATTGGTGATGAAGGTCTTGCCGCCGTCGATGATGACCGCATCGCCCTGCGGCGTAAATTTGGTTTTCATGCCCGTTGCATCGGAACCGGCGGAGGGCTCGGTGATGACAAGTGATGCCAGGCTGCCTTCGGCCATGCGCGGTAACAGCCGACGCTTTTGTTCTTCCGTGCCGAAATCGATTAGCGGTTTGATGGCGTGAAAATTCGTCGCCCAGATTATTCCCGTCGATGCGCACGCTTTGCTGATTTCCCGCACACAGGCGAGGTAGGCGGCGTAGGACAGCGGTGAACCGCCGTAGGCTTCCGGGATGAACATCGCGTTTAAGCCGAGCGCGTTGATGGCCTTGACATTGTCCCAGGGAAATTCGGCGCCGCGGTCATAGTATGCCGCACGCGGCGCGATCTTTTCTCGACACAGCGCGCCCACGCTTTCTAACAACGCGAGTTCTTCCGCGTTAAAAGCGGGCAATTTATCGAGCCGGTCGAATACGTTCATCGGCCGCTGAATTTCGCTTTGCGTTTTTCGATGAACGCCGTCATGCCTTCGTTCGCGTCTTGAGTTTGGTAGGCTTGGGTGGAAAGATCGCCTTCAAGCTTGATTCCTTCCCCCAGGGAGCCATCGAGCCCGCGATGCACCGCTTGACGCGCGAGCCGCGACGTCGAAAGGCTCTGGCCACTGAAGCCGCGAGCGAACTCGATGCCCGATGCAAGTAGGTCGCCGTCGACTAGGCGATTGATCAGGCCGATTCGTTCCGCTTCCAGCGCATCGACATTGCGCCCGGACAAAATCATCTCCAGCGCGCGCGATTCGCCGACCGCGCGCGGCAAACGCTGCGTGCCGCCGTAGGCGGGAATGAGGCCCAGCTTGATTTCCGGCAAGGCCATTTTTGCGTTGCGAGTTGCGAGGCGAAAGGTGCAAGCGAGTGCTAATTCCAAACCGCCGCCAAAGGCATATCCGTTGATTAACGCGATCGACGGAATCGGCAATTTATCGAGCTTGGAAAAAATCTGTTGTCCGAGATTTACGCCGTCATGGTGCTTATCCGCTGAGTTGCCAATCAACTCCTTGATGTCAGCACCGGCGCAAAACGCTTTCGCACCCGCACCGGTAATGAACAGCGCGCGGGCGTCGCTTGCAGCCGCGGCATCGAACGCTTCGCCGAGTTCGCGGATGATGGCGAACGACAGGGCGTTCAACGCTTCCGGACGATTCAGCGTGATGAGTGCAAATTCTTCGATGCGGGTGAGTTCAACGGCCATCGCTCAGGCTTCCTTCGCTCTCGCGGGATCGACCCAGCGCACGGCGGTCGGCTGAACGCGGCCGTCCTTCGCACACTCCACCAACTCGCGCTTCAACACTTTGCCGCTCGCGGTCAGCGGAAAAGAATCGAGTTGAATGAAATATTCCGGCATATCGAATTTAGATAATCCCGATTGAAAAAAATGATCAAGTAGTGCGTAAGCATCAACCTTCAAACCGTCGCGAGCGACAATCGCGAGACACACTTTCTCGCCGAGCCGCGCGTCGGCAACGGGAAATACCGCCGCTTTTTGCACTTGGGGATGACGATGGGCGAGGTCTTCGATGCGCGCCGGGTAGATGTTGTGGCCGCCGCGGATAATCAAATCTTTCTTGCGACCGACGAAATGCAGATTGCCGTTCGCATCAAGCCAGCCGAGATCGCCGCTCATCAAATAGCCATCGCGATTGAATGAGCTTTCCGTGGCCGCTTGGTTATCAAAATAACCCAACATCAGCATCGCACCGCGACCGCCGATTTCACCCACGGCGCCGGGCGCGGCTTCCAGATTCGGATTATCCTGGCTGAAGATTTTCACTTTGTAGGCATCGCAGGAACGACCGCAGGTTTTGACGATGGTGTCGCGATCATCGCTCGGTAAAGTGTATTGGTGCGAACCGTTCTCGGTCATGCCGTACACATTTTGCGGCAGCGTGCCTTGATCGAGAAACGTGCGCGCGGTTTCCTCTGAAATCGGCGCGCCGGCCATGTAAAACACCGTCACGTTGCCGAGGCGCTTGAGACCCCGCTGCTTCATCGCCGCTTGAATATCGATGGCGTGCGTCGGCACACCCATCACATAGGTCGCGCCGCATTTGAGAATCCAATCGAGCGAAGTCATGCCGAGCGGCGGATCGTTTAGCACCAGCTCGCAACCGGTGACCAGGCTTTGTTCCAGCGCGACCGTCGCAATGTGATGGCTGACGGGGCTTAAGCTGAGCAAAACCGTGTTCGCATCGTGATGCCAATCCTTCACCATCGCACGGCCGTTGGCGAGCAAGGTATTGTCGGAATGCATCAAACCTTTCGGCTTGCCCGTGGTGCCTGAAGTGAAGGCGAGGTAAACGATTTTATCGGGCTTGTCGTTGGGCTGACGGGGTAGCCCTAGGCTAGCCACTGGCCTAGGGCCAGAGGCAAGCGGCGCGCGGCTTTCCAGCACGGGGAAAGCCGCACCTAGCCTGCCTTTCAGGCCATTTATGCCTGAAGACGCTTGATAGATGCGCTTCATCGCCGGCAACTCGGCTGCGAGGCTGAATACATCTTGCTCGTTGCCATTTGCGCCATAGTTTGCTTGCGTCACGAGCGCTGAAGATTGAATGCCGCGCAATAAATCGACGATTTCCGCGACCGTGTAATTCTGATGCAACGATGAATTGCACACATAGCCATTGCGCGAACAGGCGAGTAACGTCACGAAACATTCGACACGGCTCGGCAGCCAAATCGATACGCGGCCACCTGGGGCAACACCTGCTTGATCGAGATCGTGGGCAACGGCGTCGGCCCAATCTTTCAGCTCGCGCCAGTTCAGGCGATATTTGCTGTCGCGTAGCGCGTACGCGTTTGCTCGTTCGTTCGCGTGCTGGGCGAGCAAGCTGTAGAGCGTGTCGCTGCGCCAAAGGCCTTGTGCGTAAAACTCTTGCGCGTGGGATGGGTCGTGCAAAGTAAGAAGCATAGTGCCTAAGAGCGAGAAATGGGCGCCTCCCGCCCCTTCGAGGGGAGGGATTGAGGGTGGGGATGGGTCTGGTTGAATTGCCGCGCAAACCCATCCCCCTCCCGGCCTCCTCCTTGAAGGGGGAGGAATCGTGAATCACCGCGCCATAGGAAGCAACACTTTCTAGAACGCATGCACATTTCAATGCCCAAACTTATCAGGGTCAGGTTTGCGCTTTTCGCGAAATGACACACTCAATTCCTTCGCCTCGTCGGTCGCCAAATACAACGGTAGCAACGCGTCGTGGGACAAGCGCGCCAAACCCGACACGCCGCCATGGCGCGCGTTAAAGGCTGCTTTGACGGAGGCTAAGGCGAACGCGCCGCGCTCGGCGATTTCCAGCGCAAATTTTTTCGTCGCGGCGGCGAGTTGATCGTCGGGAACGACTTTATTGATCAAGCCCATGGCGAGCGCCTCTTGCGCGCTGAATTTGGTATTGCGAAACCACATTTCCTTGGCTTTCTTCTTGCCGACCAGGTCTTCCAAATACCAGGTGCCGTAACCGGCGTCGAAGCTGCCCATCATCGGGCCGACTTGGCGAAACACCGCGCTCTCCTTGGCAATCGTTAGATCGCACACCATTTGCAGCACGTTGCCGCCGCCCACGGCGAAGCCATTCACCGAAGCGATCACCGGTTTTTGCAGCCGCTCGATGCTTTCGTAAATCTCCAAAGTCGGTAACACACCGGCGTAAAGCAACGTGTCTTCCATACCGGTTTTACGCCCGCCGATGCAAAAAAATTTATCGCCTGCGCCGGTGATGACCAGTACGCGTGTGCGCGTTTCGCGTCGAATATCATTGATGCAATCGCGAATCTCGTGGCACATGGCGACGTTGAACATATTGCCGTCGTCCGGGCGGTTTAAGGTCAACGTGCCGATGGGGCCGTCTTCGGCGTATTGGATCGTTTCGAACGTCATTGCCTGGCGCTAATTTGGGTGAAAAGCTATTGTCCCCATTCTCGCAGCAAAAAGATAGGCGTGGCGGCGGGCGTTACAACATACTGAAAAATAGGATTAAGTAACATGGCTATCCAGCTCGGCAGGAAAAGAATATTTTCCGGAAGTTTCTTTGCGCGGCGGTGAATATTGTCTATACCTTAAGGGCATTCCTTCAACCGCGGGAGTCGCAATCGGCTTTTTAACGGCGGAGTCTCTACCGCCCAATTCACTCTTAAAATCCAAAACTCTACTATGAGCTACGCCACGCAAAACCCGGTTAACGGGTCAGTCCTCAAGAGTTATCCCTCCTGGGATCGCGCGAGATTAACCGCCGTGCTTGACCGAGTCGGCCGCGCACATGCACTTTGGGCCGCGACCTCCTACGAAGAACGTGCGCAACTGTTGACGAAAGTTGGCACCCGCCTGCGCAGCAAGCGTGACGAATACGCCGCGCTTATCACTTTGGAAATGGGCAAGCTGGCCCGCGAAGCGCGCGCCGAAGTGGAGAAGTCCGCCCTCACCTGCGATTACTACGCAGTACACGCGGAACCCTTTTTGGAAGAAGAGTTAATCAAAACCGATGCCGGCCGCAGCTATGTGACCTACCTGCCGCTGGGCACGGTGCTCGGCATCATGCCGTGGAATTTCCCGTTCTGGCAGGTGTTTCGCTTCGCCGCGCCGGCGCTGATGGCGGGCAACGCCTGTCTGCTCAAACATGCGTCCAACGTGCCGCAATGCGCCGAAGCGATCGAAGCAGCGTTTCGCGATGCCGGTTTGCCGGAGCACCTCTTCACCGCCTTGTTCGTCGACGCCGAACACATTGGCGATGTCATCGCCAATCCTAATGTGCAAGCAGTCACTCTCACTGGTTCTGAAGCGGCAGGCCGAAACGTCGGCGCGCTCGCGGGACAGCATCTGAAAAAATGTGTGCTCGAACTGGGCGGCTCCGACCCGTTCATCGTCCTGCACGACGCCGACCTCGATCTCGCGGTGGAACAAGCCGTCGCGTCGCGTTACCTGAACTGTGGCCAGTCGTGCATCGCCGCTAAACGATTCATCGTGGCGCCAGAAATCGCCGATGAATTCGTTCGGCGCATGCAAGAACGCGCCAGCGAACTCAAAGTCGGCGACCCAAGCCACGATGGCGTCAATCTCGGACCCATGGCCAAACGCCAGTTGCGCGACGAATTGCATGAACAAGTGGCGGACGCCATTGCGCACGGCGCCACGGTTGTCCTGGGTTGTGAGCCCGTGCCCGGTGCGGGTGCCTATTATCCGGCGTCGATCCTCGATCATGTCACGCCCGCTATGCGCGTCTACCGCGAAGAGGTATTCGGACCGGTCGCGACGATCTTCCGCGCCAAAGACGAAGCGGACGCCATCCGTATCGCCAACGATAGCGCCTACGGCCTGGCGTCGAGCATTTGGAGCAAAGATTACGATCGCGCCGAGAGCTTATCGGAACAGATTCAGGCCGGCGCTAGTTTCGTCAATGGCATCGTGCGCTCCGACCCGCGCCTGCCGTTCGGTGGCATCAAAGCCTCGGGTTTTGGCCGCGAACTCTCCTATCACGGCATCCGCGAATTTACCAACACCAAAACCGTTTGGGTGCGCGAATCCGATAACGCGGACGAACGTCGCCAGCAGCACGAACGCACCAGAACGAACGCCGTGGCTTGGAAAATGTCGTTGCGATGATCAAGTAACGTTCGACTGCATCGCCAGCGACCAATGTATATGCGGCTGCTGGCGATGCCTACGCCAAACGCCGCGCCGTGCCTGCCTTCTGGCGCACCTCAACTAAGAAATAATTGATAAGCCGGATTCCGGCTTTCGTCCCAATACTCGTAACCCAATTCGCTCAAGAAACGCTGAAACGCACGATCTTGGCCGGGCGGCACTTGCATGCCGACCAGCACGCGACCGTAGTCGGCGCCGTGGTTGCGGTAGTGGAATAGGCTGATATTCCAATCGTGGCCCATGCTGGATAGGAACTTCATCAGCGCGCCGGGCCGTTCGGGAAACTCGAAGCGGTACAGGCGCTCGTGCTTGACGCCCGGCGCGCGGCCGCCGACCAAATGGCGGATGTGCAGCTTGGCCATTTCGTTGTCGGTCAAATCCAAGGTTTGAATTTTGTTGCGTTTGAGCGTCACGAGGATTTTTTCTTTTTCGGCGCGGCTGGCGACTTCCAGCCCGGCGAAGACGTGGGCTTCTTTCGCGTCGGAATAGCGGTAATTGAATTCCGTCACGTTGCGGCTGCCGATCAATTCGCAGAAACGTTTGAAGCTGCCCGGCGTTTCCGGGATCGTCGCGGCGAACACCGCTTCGCGCTGCTCGCCCAGTTCCGCCCGTTCGGCAACGAAGCGCAGGCGGTCGAAATTCATATTCGCGCCGCACAGCACGGTGCCCAGCGTCATGCCGCGGATGCCGGTGCTCGCAACGTATTTTTTTGCGCCTGCCACGCCCAATGCGCCGGACGGCTCGACGATGGAGCGCGTATCCTGAAAAACGTCTTTCATCGCGGCACAAATTTCGTCGGTGTCCACCAAGATCACGTCATCGACATATTGCTGGGCTAAACGAAAGGTTTCCTTGCCGACTTGCTTCACCGCGACGCCGTCGGCGAATAAACCCACGTGGGACAACGCCACGCGCTTACCGGCACGCAAGGAGCGCGCCATCGCATCGGAATCAACCGGCTGAACGCCGATGATTTTGATCTCGGGCCGTAGACGCTTGACGTAAGCAGCGATCCCGGCGATCAAGCCGCCACCGCCGATGGCGACGAACAGCGCATGAATCGGCTCGCGGCATTGGCGCAGAATTTCCATGGCGATCGTGCCCTGGCCCGCGATCACATCGGGATCGTCGTACGGATGAATAAAAGTCAGGTTACGCTTTTTGCCGAGCGCAACGGCATGGGTGTAGGCCTCGCTGTAGGATTCGCCCTGCAAAATGACCTGCGCGCCGCGCCCGGTGACTGCGGCGACCTTGATTTGCGGCGTGGTGACGGGCATGACGATGGTTGCCACCGCGCCCAAACGCTGCGCAGCGAGCGCCACGCCTTGCGCGTGGTTGCCCGCAGAAGCAGCAATGACGCCGCGTTTTAGCTCATTGACGTTGAGCTTGGACATTTTGTTGTAGGCGCCGCGCAGCTTAAACGAGAACACCGGTTGCAAATCTTCGCGCTTCAGCAGCAGCTTATTATTTAAGCGCTTGGATAAACTCGCGGCAAGGTCGAGCGGACTTTCGATCGCCACGTCGTAGACGTTGGCGTTGAGGATTTTTTCTAGATAGTCGATTTTCATTTGCAATATAGCGGGGATGATGGATTGTGAATCGCTTCCGTCTGTTGCGGCCACCTTTCCCTCATCCCCACCCTCCCGCGAGCGGGAAAAGGTGCAATCCCCTCGCCCTGTTTACGGGGCGAGGGCTAGCGGTGAGACCAGAAATTCGCAACGCATGCGTTGCGCTTGTCGACCGGCACTGACTTACAGGCCAGTGCGCGCACTGGAAGTGAGGGGGTGCGTCCTTAATTTGCGTAATCTTCAATAATTTTCCCTGGGACAATGCCCGAAGAAGCACTATCGAGGGGCTGGCCTAAGGCCATGCGGGCCTCCAAGCACTCACCTAACGAGGTAAATCAGAACATCCCATCAAAAATTCGTCCACTGCCCGCGCGCATTGGCGGCCTTCACGAATCGCCCACACCACCAGCGATTGGCCGCGACGCATATCGCCGGCGGCAAAAACTTTGTTGACGGACGTTTTGTAGCAGCCCGCGCCATCGGTCGTTGCCTTGGCGTTATTGCGTTGATCTTTTTCGACGCCGAACGCTTCCAATACTTTTTGCACGGGGCTGACGAAGCCCATGGCGAGCAACACCAAGTCGGCTTTCATTTCGAATTCTGAGCCAGCGACTTCCTGCATTTTTCCGTTCTTCCACTCAACGCGACAAGCGATGAGCTTGTTGACTTTGCCGTCCTCGCCCTCGAAGCGCTTGGTGGCGACGGACCAATCGCGCTCGCACCCTTCTTCGTGGGAACTAGACGTGCGCAAGCGCACCGGCCAGTAAGGCCAGACGGGATTGACTTCGGGATCGGGCGGCGTCGGCAGCAATTCGAATTGAGCGATCGACTTTGCACCGTGGCGATTCGAAGTGCCGACGCAGTCGGAGCCGGTGTCGCCACCGCCGATGACCACGACATGTTTATCCGTCGCGAATAAGTCGGGAATGCTTTTATCGCCCGCTACGCGTTTATTTTGTAGCGGCAAAAAATCCATCGCGAAGTGAACGCCATTAAGTTCGCGGCCGGGTACCGGCAGGTCGCGCGGTTGTTCGGCGCCGCCGGATAAAATCACCGCATCGAACTTATCTAACACTTCCTTAGCGGGCACGTCGCCGCCGATAAATTGATTGACTCGAAACTCGACGCCCTCGGCGCGCATTTGTTCCACGCGGCGATCGATCAAATCTTTTTCCATTTTGAAATCGGGAATGCCATAGCGCAGCAATCCGCCGATGCGATCGTTTTTCTCAAACAGCACAACATCATGACCAACCCGCGCCAATTGCTGCGCGGCCGCCATTCCGGCGGGGCCGGAACCGACAACTGCGACTTTTTTGCCGGTCTTATGCGTTGGCGGCAAAGGCGCGACCCAGCCTTGTTCCCAGCCCTTGTCGATGATGGCGTGTTCGATGGACTTGATGCCGACCGGATCGTTGTTGATACGCAGTGTGCAGGCTTCTTCACATGGCGCGGGACAAACGCGGCCGGTGAATTCGGGAAAGTTGTTGGTTGAATGCAAAGTATCGAGGGCATTTTTCCAATCTTTGCGGAACACCAGGTCATTCCAATCGGGAATGATGTTGTTCACCGGACACCCGCTCATGCAAAACGGAATGCCGCAATCCATGCAGCGCGCGCCCTGGGTACTCGCATCGTCGTCGCTTAAATGCATGACGAATTCGCGATAATGTTTCTTGCGAGCGGTCGGCGCCTCGTAGGGTTCCGAGAGACGCTCAAATTCCATGAATCCTGTTACTTTGCCCATACCTACCTACACGATGAAAAGCCCCAGGACCAGCCTGGGGCTTGAAAGTTAAACCGGGAAATTATGCAGCGAGCTTGTTATTCTTTGCTGCGAGTTCCGTCAGCGCGCGCTTGTATTCGATCGGGAAAACCTTCACGAACTTCCCGCGCCACGCCGTCCATTCGGCGAGGATCTGCTTTGCGCGCTCGCTGTGAGTCAACTTCGCGTGTTGCTCGATCATGCTTCGCAGCAATGCTTCGTCCGTTTCGCCGCGATGCCAAATATCCCGCGCCAGCTTCGCCTCTTGCTCGCGGCTCGATAGCAAGGGCTCGACCGTCACCATCGCCGAATTGACGCGCTGGTTAAACAAACCGTCTTCGTCAAGCACGTAAGCGATACCACCCGACATCCCCGCCGCGAAGTTACGGCCCGTGCCGCCAAGAACGATTACGGTGCCGCCGGTCATGTATTCACAGCCATGGTCGCCCACGCCTTCGACGATGGCCGTCGCCCCGGAGTTGCGCACCGCGAAGCGCTCGCCGGCGACGCCGCGGAAGAATGCATCGCCACAGATCGCGCCATACAGCACCGTATTGCCGATGATGATGTTCTCCAGCGGATTGCCGCGGAAGGCCGGACTCGGCCGAACAATCACGCGGCCGCCCGAAAGCCCTTTGCCAACGTAGTCGTTCGCGTCGCCTTCAAGCTCGAGCGTGATGCCTTTCGCCAAGAAAGCGCCGAAGCTTTGGCCCGCCGTGCCCGTGAAGTTGACATGGATGGTCTCGTCAGGCAAACCAGTGTGGCCATAGCGCCGCGCGACCTCATAAGACAGCAGCGTCCCGACGGTGCGATTGACATTGCTCACCGGCGAATCGATGACCACGCGCTGTTTTTTCTCCAGCGCCGGTTGTGCCTGAGCGATGAGTTTGTGATCGAGGGCTTTTTCTAAGCCGTGATCTTGATTCTCGCGGTGATAGCGCGCGACTTCCGCCGGCGCTTCGGGCAAGTGGAAGATGCGCGAGAAATTGAGACCTTTGGCTTTCCAATGGGCGATGCCTTTGCGCATGTCGAGCAGATCACTGCGGCCGATGAGGTCGTCGAACTTTCGCACACCCATTTGTGCCATGATTTCGCGCGCCTCTTCGGCGACAAAGAAAAAGAAATTGACGACGTGCTCAGGCGCGCCCTTGAATTTCTTGCGCAACTCGGGATCTTGCGTGGCCACGCCGACGGGGCAGGTATTCAGATGACACTTGCGCATCATAATGCAGCCCGCGACCACCAATGGCGCGGTAGCGAAACCGAATTCGTCCGCCCCCAATAGCGCACCGACAATCACGTCGCGGCCGGTTTTCATTTGGCCGTCGACTTGCACGGCGATGCGGCCGCGCAAATGGTTCAGCACCAAGGTCTGTTGCGTTTCCGCGAGACCCAATTCCCATGGTGTCCCGGCATGTTTGATCGACGACCAGGGCGATGCGCCCGTGCCGCCGTCGTGGCCAGCGATGGTGACGTGATCGGATTTGGCTTTCGACACGCCTGCGGCAACCGTGCCCACACCGACTTCCGACACCAGCTTGACGCTGATCGATGCCTTCGGATTGGCGTTTTTGAGATCGTGAATCAACTGCGCCAAATCTTCGATCGAATAAATGTCGTGGTGCGGCGGCGGCGAAATCAGGCCGACCCCCGGCACGGAGAAACGCAGTTGCGCGATGTATTCCGAAACTTTGTGGCCGGGCAACTGGCCGCCCTCACCGGGCTTCGCGCCTTGCGCCATTTTGATTTGAATCTGATCGGCGCTCGCTAAATATTCCGCCGTAACGCCGAAACGACCCGACGCCACTTGCTTAATTTTTGAGCGCAGCGAATCGCCTTCTTTCAACGCGATATCCTTCGCGACACGTTCTTTTCCGATGCGCGACTGCAGCGATTCGCCGGCGCGAATCAGTTCGTAACGCCGTGCGTCTTCGCCGCCCTCACCGGTGTTGGATTTACCGCCGATGCGGTTCATCGCGACGGCAAGCGTGGTGTGCGCTTCGGTCGAAATCGACCCGAGCGACATGGCGCCGGTGGCGAAGCGTTTTACGATGTCTTTTGCTGACTCGACCTCCTCAAGAGGAATCGGCGCGCCGGCAGGCTTGATCTCGAACAACCCGCGGAAGGTCATGTGCCGTTGCGATTGATCGTTGATGATCTTCGCGTATTCTTTGTAGGTGGCGTAGCTATTTTGCTTGGTGGAATGCTGCAATTTCGCAATGGAATCCGGCGTCCACATATGCTCTTCACCGCGCACGCGAAAGGCATATTCGCCGCCCGCGTCGAGTGCCGACGCCAACACCGGATCGTTGCTGTAAGCGAGGCTATGCACGCGCGCCGCTTCCTCGGCGACTTGCTCGATGCCGATGCCTTCGATGTTGCTCGCGGTGCCGGTGAAATATTTAGCGATGAACGGGCTGTTCAAGCCGATGGCCTCGAAAATCTGCGCACCGCAATAGGATTGGTACGTCGAGATGCCCATCTTAGACATGACTTTGTACAAGCCCTTGCCGATGGCTTTGATGAATTTTTTCGCGCCGTCTTTCTTGCCTTCAGCCATGGCGTTGACCGTATCAAACGCGAGCCACGGGCAAATCGCTTCCGCGCCGTAACCGGCGAGCAGGGCGAAGTGATGCACTTCGCGCACGGAGCCGGTGTCAACCACGAGGCCTGTGCTGGTGCGTAGCCCGGCTCGAACCAAGTGGTGGTGCACACCTGCGCAGGCAAGCAATGCCGGGATCGGAATGCATTTTGCATTGACGCCGCGATCGCTCAGGATCAACACGTTGTAACCGTCCTTCACGGCTTTTCCCGCGCATGCACTGAGCTTGGACAGCGCGGCCTCCATACCGGTCGCAGTCTCTTCGGCGGGATAACAAATATCGAGAACCAGCGAGCGATAGCGGCCTTGAGTCGCTTTGTCGATCTGCTTCAGTTTCTCCAAATTGACTAAATCAAGCACCGGCTGGCTAACTTCCAAACGCAACGGTGGATCGGTTTCGTCGATGCCGAGCAAGTTTGGTTTCGGGCCGATGAAGGACACCAACGACATCACGATTTCTTCGCGGATCGGATCAATCGGCGGATTCGTCACTTGCGCGAACAACTGCTTGAAGTAGTTGTAGAGCGGCTTCAGCTTGTTCGACAACACCGGCAGAGCGGTATCATTACCCATGGAGCCGGTGGCTTCCTCGCCGGCCGTGGCCATTGGCTGGAGTATAAATTTGATATCTTCTTGCGTGTAGCCAAATGCTTGTTGTAGATCCAGCAGCGATTCAGTGGACTTGGCGTCCGCGGCGCTCGCCGGAAGATCGTCGAGGAAGTAGCGCGATTTCTGAATCCATTCGCGATAGGGTTTCGCGCCGGCGAGTTGCGCCTTGAGTTCGGCATCGTCGATGATGCGACCTTTCTCGAGATCGATCAGCAACATCTTACCGGGCTGCAAACGCCATTTCTTGATGATCTTTTCTTGCGGAATGTCGAGCACGCCCATTTCGGACGCCATCAACACCATGCCGTCGTCGGTAACGAGATAGCGCGCCGGGCGCAGACCATTGCGATCAAGCGTAGCGCCAATTTGGCGACCATCGGTGAAGGCCACGGCGGCGGGACCGTCCCACGGCTCTTGTAGCGCCGCGTGATACTCGTAAAACGCGCGGCGGCTTTCGTCCATCAGCGGATTGTTGGCCCAGGCTTCCGGGATCAGCATCATCATGGCGTGGGCTAGGGAATAGCCACCCATAACCAAGAGCTCTAGCGCGTTGTCGAAACCGGCGGAGTCGCTTTGCTCCTCCGGGATCAACGGCCAAATTTTATCCAGATCGTCGCCCAGGATCGGCGAGCGGATCGCCGCATGGCGCGCGGTCATCCAATTCACGTTACCGCGCAAGGTGTTGATCTCGCCGTTATGGGCGATCATGCGGAACGGATGGGCCAGTTCCCAGCTTGGGAAGGTATTAGTAGAAAACCGCTGATGCACCAAGGCCAGGCCTGAAGTCAGCGCCGGGTCTTGCAGATCTAGATAGTAATTACCCACTTGGCTCGCCAGCAACATGCCCTTGTAGACGATAGTGCGAGAGGACATGGAGGCGACGTAAAACATCTTGCCGTCGGCCAAACCAAGATTCCGAACGGCGTGCTGAATGCGTTTATGCAGGATGAAAAGCTTGCGCTCGAACGCGTCTTGGTCTTTGCAAGCTGCGCCGCGACCGACGAAAAGCTGGCGAATCGCGGGTTCACACGCCTTCACGCCAACGCCAAGTCCAGAATTATCCACAGGCACATCGCGCCACCCGAGAACGGATTGCCCCTCTTCCACGACGAAATCCGTGATTAATCGCTCGCATCGAGCGCGGCTCTCGGCGCCGCTTGGAAGGAACAGCATCGCCACGCCGTAGTCGCCAATGGCGGGCAAGGTGAAGCCGAGATTACCTACCGAAATCCGCAAGAATTGGTCGGGTATTTGAATCAGTATTCCGGAGCCATCGCCCATCAAAGCATCCGCGCCAGTCGCGCCCCGATGGGTCAAATTCGTCAGAATGCGGAGGCCTTGCTCCACAATCGAATGGGTTTTCGTACCATCGATATTGGCGATGAATCCAACGCCACAGGCGTCATGCTCGTTGCGCGGATCGTACAGGCCCTGGGGTTTGGGTAAGGCTGGGTAAATCACGGCTAACCTCTTGCAAATACTCTGTTTATAATCAAATACATACTGAAAAAGTCG
This sequence comes from Burkholderiales bacterium, assembly GCA_046598945.1. Taxonomy (GTDB): domain Bacteria; phylum Pseudomonadota; class Gammaproteobacteria; order Burkholderiales; family JALYOK01; genus JALYOK01. The sequence goes on from JBKJHT010000133.1 coordinate 23,800, forward strand.
CGACAGATTCAGCCGCCCAACACGACGGCCTCCAAAAACGAAGCGAAAGTCTCTAAGTCTAACTTTAAGCCCTTAGCGTCGCAATGACTTTTGGGCGGTCGCGAAGATATTCTGTCCACAGCAAAGATCTAGTTCATCCGAGTTTGTGACGTTGACCAAAACAATTTACCAGATTTCGACCTATCAAGTAGAGTTAACAATGTTTCTCAACTATCTATTGCATAAATATAAAATCTGGGTTTTAATGCTGCCTAC
>JBKJHT010000157.1:0-46606 GCA_046598945.1 Burkholderiales bacterium
GCACCTACACGGCTTTGATGCGCTCGACTGTTACACGGAAAATGCGGAAGACTTGAACGACGGTTCGAACCGCGCTAACAAGCGCGATGTGATTTTGGTGGATCGGGTGCGGGAAGCCGCGATCCGTCTGAACCCGGACATCCCGCAGGGTGCCATCGAGGATGCGCTGGAACAGTTACTCGACCGGCGGCAGGCGATGACGCTCATCGCTGCGAACCGCGAAGTCTATGGCTTGCTGCGTGACGGCATCCCGGTGGAATTCGACAACGAGCAGGGACAGCGGCAGCAAGAACGCGTGCGGTTGCTGGATTTCAACGCGCCGGACCACAACCGCTATCTGGCCGTGACCCAGCTTTGGATCAAGGGCGAGCGCGGCTTCCGCCGCCCGGACGTGTTGCTCTACGTCAACGGCATTCCACTGGTGTTCATCGAACTCAAAAACTCGAACGTGAAATTACGCAACGCTTTTGATGACAACCTGACGACTTACAAGGAGGAGATTCCGCAGCTTTTCCTGACCAACGCATTTTGCGTGCTGTCCAACGCCATCGAGACCAAGGTGGGCAGCATCACGGCGGAGTGGGAGCATTTCTTTAACTGGTTGCGCGCAGATGACGAGAAGGAGAAAATCGACCGCGCCGCGATCCGTGAGCAAGGCATCAGCCTGGAAGGCGTGATCGAAGGCTTGTTGCCTAAGCGCAGGCTGCTGGATTATGTAGAGAATTTCATTCTCTACTACAGGGACAGCCAGAAGATCATCGCTCAGAACCACCAGTTCATCGGCGTGAACCGGGCTTATGAAGCCTTTCTCAGGCGCGAGGAACTTCATGGCAAGCTCGGCGTGTTCTGGCACACGCAGGGATCGGGCAAGAGTTTCTCGATGATCTTTTACGCGCGCAAAATATTCCGCAAGCAGACCGGCAACTTCACCTTTGTTGTAGTGACTGACCGCGATGATCTGGACGGGCAGATATACCGCAATTTTTTGCACACTGGCACAGTCACCGAGGCCGAAGCCGCGCAGCCCAAGAATAGCGAGGAGATGCGCAAATTCCTCGGGCAAAACAAACGGCTGGTGTTCACCCTGATCCAGAAATTCCGCTGGGACAAAGGGCGGGAGTATCCCGAGCTTTCGCCACGCAACGATATCATCGTGATTGTGGACGAGGCGCACCGCACCCAATACAAATCGCTGGCGGAGAACATGCGCAAGGGTTTGCCCAGGGCGCAATATCTGGCATTCACCGGCACGCCGCTGCTGGGGCGCGAGCGCAAGACTAATGCATGGTTCGGCGGTTACGTTTCGGAATACAACTTCCAACAGTCCATGGACGACGGCGCGACGGTGCCACTGTTTTACGAAAAGCGCGTGCCGGAAGTATTGATCCAAAACGAGGGGCTGAGTGCGGAGTTCTACGAAATTCTGGAAGACGAAAATCTGGACGAGGCGCAGCAGGCGAAGCTGGAGCGGCGATTCTCCAAAGAGGTCGAAGTCATCAAGCGCGATGATCGGCTGGAGAAGATTGCGCGGGATATTGTGTATCACTTTCCCCGGCGCGGTTATCTGGGCAAGGGGCTGCTGGTGGCGGTGGATAAATTCACCGCCGTGAAGGTGTACGACAAGGTGCGGGATCAGTGGAAGGTCGCGTTGAAGGAACTGGTCGGGCGTATCGGCAAATCGACAAATGACATCGAGAAGGCGCGGTTGAAGAAGATTGTCGAATACATGCGCTCGGTTGAAATGGCGGTGGTAATCAGCGAAGACGCGGACGAGGAGCAGAAATTTGCCAAGCAGAAGCTGGACATCAAGCCGCACCGTGAGCGCATGAACAAGCTGGATGCGCATGGGCATGACATCGAATACAACTTCAAAGACCCGGAGAGTCCGCTGCAATTGGTGTTTGTGTGCGCCATGTGGCTGACTGGATTTGATGCGCCCACGCTTTCGACGCTGTATCTCGACAAGCCGATGCAGGGGCATACCCTGATGCAGACCATCGCCCGCGCCAACCGCGTCACGTCATGGAAGATCAACGGGGTTGAGAAGCGCAACGGCGAGCTCGTGGATTACTACAACGTGTTCCGCAACATGAAGCTGGCGCTGAAGGATTACGCGCAGGGTGGCGATGAGATTGATCCGCCGGTCAAGGAGAAGGCGGAGCTGTTCCGTTTGCTGGACGATGCGATTGAGCAGGGCTTGGCGTTCTGCGATGAGAAAGAGGTTGCGCTGCGTGAGGTGCTGGGCAGCGATGATGTGTTCAAGAACATCGGCCGCTTCAATGTCTTTGCCGATGCCTTGCTGAGTAACGACGAATGGCGCAAGGGGTTCAACGTGTATGAGAACACCGTCACGTCGCTGTATGAGGCGTGCAAGCCGGAAATCATGGGACGCGGCAAACAGAGCAGGGTGCGTGAGGTGGCTGCATTCCAGTATTTGCGCGGGGTAATCGATAGCCTTATCGAACAGAAAGATATTGACGCGATCAGCCTGAGGATTGCCGAATTGCTGGATGAGAGCGTGGTGGTGAACGACGCGGAGGAATTCAAGGCGCGACAGTACAACGCGGAATACCAGATCATCCAGAAGGGCAAGACCTGGGATCTCGGCAAGATCAACTTTGACAAACTGCGCGAGGAGTTTAAGCAGGCGACCTACAAGCACATTGAAATCGCCGACCTGCGCGCCTTCCTGCAACACAAGCTGGAACGGATGCTGCAACAGAACGCGACGCGCACCGACTTTGCGCAGCGGTTGCAGCAGATTATCGACGCCTATAATTCCGGCGGCTCATCCACCGAGAATTACTACGAAGACTTGATGAAGTTCACCGAAGATTTGCGCGCGGAGGACGAGCGGCACATCCGTGAGGGTCTGACGGACGACGAGCTGGAACTGTTCGACTTGCTGAAGAAAGACAAGATGACGCAAGAGGAGACGCAAAACGTCAGGCTCGCGGCCAAGTCCTTGTTGCATCGTTTGCTGGAAGAACATCCCAAAGTGCTGGTGCAGGATTGGCATAAAGACGGGCAAAGCAAGCGGAAGGTGCTTTCGGCTGTTGAAGAGGTGTTAAACACGAATCTTCCAGAAAGCTATGACCGTGTGCTGTTTAAAGAGAAATGCGATAACGTGTTTTACCTGATGCTCGACTACGCAAGCCACGGCAGGAAATGGGCGGCTTGATTTTGTTTACAACCGGGAGAAAATCTACCGCTGTAACGGCGTCAAAGGAATGGTTGCGGCGTCACGACTGGCCGGTTTCGGGCGCTGAATTACACAATCAGCGGATATCGATACCTAGTTCGCGTAATTCGGCAGCAAGCAGTTTACGTTTTCTGGGAATATCCGCAGGACGCGATTCGCGGTAGCGCTTCGCCTCATCGACGCTGTAGGGAACAAAGTTTTCAGGCAAGGATGCGCCCGCAAAACGGGCGAGGATGTAATTCGTGACATCGGCCGCACGGGCGTCGGACATACCGGCGCTGAGCAGGCCGGGAATCTGCATCACATAGGCGCGGCCGCCGTCGGTGCGCAGAAAATAGCCGACCTGATCTTTCAGTGCAGGGATGCCTTTGTTTTCCAGGCCACGTCCATCCTGGGCGTGGCAACCGGAACAATGCAGCAGGAAATCGATGCGGCCCTGATTGGAGTATGGTTTATCGTTGGCAATGGCAATACTACTGGCGCACGCAAAAATTGCCGAGAGGACTATCCATGCGCCTCGACAATTTAGTTTTTTCATGGATCTTTGGCGACGGTAGATTCCGCGCTCGCGCGGAATCTACCTGTGACGGATTTAGCCCGCCGCAGTGCCGACGATGGCGGATACGGTGCAGTGATACATCGTCTGGGTGTTGGCCATGCACCAGTTAATGTCGTTGTGCACGCCCATGCGGTAGCCCGGTCGCTCGCGTTCGTTGAAGTTACACAGGCAACGTCCGCAAGCAACTTTCCCGCAGCAATCGTTGTAACTCACTAGATAGTCTTTGCCGTCGTTGGGGTTTTGGCAGGTTCCGACCCAGGTGACTTTCGACACTTCTGTGCCTGGCGGGCATTGGGTGAGCGAACCACCGCAACAGTTGCAGAGAAATCCATCCAACGCGCAGTTGCGCCAGTAATCGCAAGCCATGGGATCGTTGCCGGTGGTCAGCGCGGCTTGCGCTTCGCCGCCGGAGCGGTCAAACGGCAACATCGGCAGTGCGGCGCCGGCGACCATCCATGTGCCGACGCGGGCCAGCGCGCTGCGCCGGCTGGTGAGCTGCGCGGTTTGGCGCACGCGGCGCTCGGTGAATTTGTCCATCCAGTCCTGAAGGTATTTCATTGTCTTCCTCCGTCCTTCAAATTAAGCGGCTTTGCTCGGATAGGTTGAAATGTTGCCGGTCAAGAAATCCTGCACGGAACCCACGCCCAGTTCCTTGGCGTTAAATAAACTTTCCAATTGCTCGCGATTATTGATCATGCCCTTGGCGCGAATCGCGCCAGTCTCATCGATCAATACTGCGTAAGGCAAACGACTAACGCGGTAGGTCATGCCCAGATCCGACGATAATACGTACGGGAATTCGGTTAGCTTGGCGTCGCGGTAAAATGCCAGGTGTTGCGTCGCCTCGCCATCGCTGGCGAGCACCACTTGTAGCCATTCGCGTTCGGCGTTTGACGCCGATTTCAAAATGGGCAACAGCTTTTTGCACACCGGGCAAGTGGGCGAGAGAAAGAACAGCAATTGGCTGAGGGGGCGCTGCCCGCCAATGGAAATCGAGGCGCCGTTCAAGGCCGGCAATTCAAATTTCGGCGCGACCTCGCCGAGCTTGGGGCCGGCGTCCGTGATCAGCGCGCCCATGGGCGCGACGCGTTCATAGAGAATACCGACTTGTCGCGCCAGCGCCCACAACGCGACGATGACGCCGAGCAGCAATAGCCACAGGATGGCGTTAGAAATCATCAGGCTGGTCATCGCTCGATCCGGTTGAGTTGTGCAATGCGGCCGAACTGACGCAGCAATTCTTCAAAGGTCAAATAGCTGCCGTACAGTGCGAGGGCACCGACAATTAGCGTGACCGCATCGAGCCATTCGTAGGGACGAGCCACGCTGGGCCCGGACATCGCGAAGGCGATGCCTGCCAACAAGGCATTGCGCAGCACCAGGCCCCAGGACAATAAGTGTACGTCGCCGCCGCAACCGCAATCGATCTGGTGTCGTCCGCGCGCCAAATTAACGGCAATAGCCACCGCATAGATCGCGATTAACCCAGCGCAAGCGACGAGTCCGGCAGGACGGGTGGCGGGGATCAAAACCAATAGCGCGATCGCCACCTCAACACAGGGCAACAGCCGCGCAATGGGCATCACGGCCACGCTCGGTAAAAGTTGATACGCATCAAGCGCACCGGCAAAAATATCGAGCTCGGAAAATTTGTGCCACGCGGCGGAAAATAGAATCAACGCAACGCAACCGGCGACGGCGCTGGCCGCAACGGGATCCGCCAGGAACGCATACCAGTTCACTATTCCGCCTCGAGCTGACCAGGCAATTCGCCGACTTGAGTCAGGCGCACTTTAGTTTTGGGCGAAATCTTATCCCAGACGACGACCGACGCCTTGATGGGGTCGATGGCGTAAAGACGTTTGCCGTCGGCCGAGGGCTCCAGCGCAATCGCCGAGTTGCCAGGCAGACGGGCGACACGCTTGTGGGTCTGAGTGTCGAATACCCATATCTCGGCGGCGGGGTTTTTGTGGCTGCCTTCTACGCCACCGGGATGCATGGTTACGTACAAGCGATTCGTACCGGCGTGCACCGCGAGGGGCTGGTAACCGCCGGGACGCCACGCTTTTTTCTGGTCTGCTTTAGTCACTAACGGCCAAGTACCGTCCAGCACCGCCGTTTCGCCGCCGACATTAACGGTCGCAATATTACCTTTGAAGCTGACGAAATGATAACGATCGCCATCTTGCTCGCCCTGCATAAACCAAGCGTCGTTGTCGGGATCGAAGAACTTGCCGCTCGACGTGCGCGTCGCTTCTTGACCGCTATCGTTGAGCGTGACGGTCGTTACATTGCCCTCGCCGCAGAGGGAGGCAAAACGCTTCGAGTTGGACTGCGCCGGATAGATCGCCCAACAACCGGGCATGGAAATCTCGCCAACGTCCTTTTTGGCCTGCATATCGACGACCGTAACCGATGTTGCGGGTGTGGCATTTTGAACAAATAGCCAACGTCCGTCGGCGGACAGCCGCAGCAAGCCTTCGTAGTTAAGGGCGCTGGCGCGCTTCTCGGAAATGGGAATCTCGTATTTGAAGCTGAGGGTATCCGCGTCCCACACTTCCACTACATCGACGCGCTCGCCGCGCTGCCCGCGGGAATAGTAGCCGGTGGCGATGATGATTTCGCGCTTATCGTTGCTGAGAATGAATTGACCGGTGAAGCCGGTGCCGATTACCCCGAGATAGTGGCCATTTTCGCCGTCGACCACATGCAGTTTGCCGTCCGCTATATGGTTAAGGGCAATGTCGGCAATGTAGATTCGGTGCTTGGCGCTGATGGGGGGACGGTTCCAACGGTGTCATTGGGGAGGTCCGACCAGGACGGTATGCTTAGGACTAGCAGGTAAGCTGCGATGAAGCCGCGTTTGACATTCATGACTTTCTCCTCCGGATCTTTAACACAGAAGGGCTCCGAACCAATATGACTCAGAGTCTAACTGTACTACATATGATGAATATGAGGAAACTCCGTCGGTAATTCGATTGCATAGGCCAATGCACCCTCTATAGAATGACGCAATGCAACTAAAATCACCCCCCGTGGCGCGCGCAAAATTCTTTCAGAACACTATTGCCATGGTCTATGACTTCGACGGCACTTTGTCGCCGCAGCCCATGCAGGAATACACGGTGCTGCCAAAGATCGGTATCGACGCCAAGACCTTTTGGGATCGAGTGAATAAAGAGGCGCACGAAACCGGCTCCGATTCCATGTTGGTCTACATGCGCTTAATGTTGCGCGAGGCGAACAAACGGGAAGTGTCGATCAAGCGCGAGGACTTTGCAAAACTGGCCCGATCGATCGAATATTTTCCCGGCGTTGAGACTTGGTTTAGCCGCGTCAACGCATACGTGAAGCGCCGCGGCCGAGGCAACGTTAACGTGCGGCACTACATCATTTCCGCGGGGCAAAAGGAAATTTTGGATGGCGTTTCGATCCGTAAGCACTTCAAGCAAATCTATGCGTCCGAGTATCATTTCGACCACAACGGTGTGGCCGATTTTCCCAAAGTGCTGATCAACGATACGACCAAGACCCAGTTTCTGTTTCGCGTCAACAAGGGTCGTGAAATATTGAATGAATCCATCAATGAGCACATGCCGGAAAACGAGCGCCCCATCCCATTCGCTAACATCATATATATAGGCGATGGGATGAGCGATGTGCCGTCCATGGCGCTGACCAAGAAGAATGGCGGACACCCGATCGCCGTGCATGACCCAAAAAAGAAAAGCGGTCGCGATCAATGTATCCAACTGATGCAGGCCAAGCGTGTCGACCTCATCGCACCGGCTGACTATCAAAAAGGCAGCAAGCTCGCGCTCCAAGTGGAATTGTTGCTCGACGCGGTGATCGCGAACATTGCCTACGACAAAGAAAAGTTCGCGTGTACGATCGAACACAAACTGAGCCCCTAGTGCATGAATGCACATCTGTTTGGTGCGCTTAAGTGCCTTTCTCACGAAGTGTTTCGCGGCGGGCCGGAGATCGCCGCGGAATTGGGAATTTCTCGCGCCACGTTATCAAACAGTTTGAAAGAGGCCGACCGACTTGGCGTGACGATCTACAAGGTGCATGGGCGCGGCTATCGCCTGTCCCAGCCGTTGGACTGGCTCGACTATCCGCGAATCATCGACGCACTTGGCAGCGCGAAGCAATTTTTCGACGTTGCAATTGCCGATGTCTCGCCTTCCACCAACTCCGTGCTGATGGAACGCGTTGCGCTTGGGGCCAAGAGTGGAACCGTGCTGGCCGCGGAGTATCAAAGCGAGGGACGCGGCCGCCGTGGACGGCGTTGGTATGCTCCGCTGTGCGGCGGCGTAACGTTTTCCCTGTTGTGGCGTTTCAATCAGGGCGCGGCACGGTTATCGTGTTTGAGTCTCGCGGTGGGCGTCGCGGTTGCGCGCGCATTGCGCGAGCTAGGATTACACGACGTGCAGTTGAAATGGCCGAACGATATTTTGCATCGGTTTCACAAACTCGGCGGCATCCTAATCGAACTTTCCGGCGATGTCTTGGGCCCAACGTACGCGGTAATTGGCGTGGGCGTCAATGTGCGGCTAGACGAGCCCTCTGTGGTGCGGATCGATCAAGCCACGACGGATCTCGCAAGCCTGTTGGATAGGCTACCGCCGCGCAGTATGATTCTCGGAAAATTACTTGTTCATCTGGGGCAGGTGTTGGCAGAATTTGAAGCACAGGGATTCGCGCCGCTACGGAATGAGTGGCTTGCCTATCACGCTTATCAAAATCGTTCGGTTCGCATGCTGTTGCCGCGTAATGCCGTTGAAGAAGGCGTAGTCAGCGGTGTCGCGGAGGATGGCAGTTTGCTGCTCGACCGTCGCGGCGGTGTAACACGCTATACCGTTGGCGAAATTAGCCTGACTGGTCCTATATGATTCTCGCGGTGGATGCGGGAAACAGTCGAATTAAATGGGGCTGCTACGAAAATGGCGCTTGGTTGATAACCGACGCAATCGGGCACAATGAAATCGATTCGGTGGCGGTGACTTGGCAACGAATTCCCGCGCCGGCGCAGATCGTGATCTCGAACGTCGCCGGCGATGAGGTGCAGCGCAAGCTGTCCGCAGCGCTGTCGCATTTCGCCGTCGCGCCATACTGGCTGAAGTCCGGGCAGCAACTGTGCGGCGTGACGAATGGGTATGCGGCGCCGAGCCAGCTCGGCGGTGATCGATGGGCGGCGCTGATCGGCGCGCGTCGGGCGGAATCGGGCTCGGTGTTGGTGGTGAACGCCGGTACGGCGCTAACCATCGACGCGATGACGGCGGACGGTCGGTTTCTTGGTGGGTTGATCGTTCCCGGCATTCGGTTGATGATGCGGGCGCTGACCACGGGAACGGCCCACGCCCATGCCGCGGATGGCGAGTTCGCGCGGTTTCCGACTAACACGTTGGACGCGATTTATTCCGGCGCGCTAAACGCTGCTCTGGGGAGCGTAACGCGTATGTCCGATGCGTTGGCGGCGCGTTCCGGGGCGGCGCCTGTTTGCATTCTCAGCGGCGGCGCGGCATCGGTGCTGATCCCGCATTTACCACCGCCGATGCGGGAAATTCCGAATTTGGTGCTGTCGGGTTTAGTCACGATCGCGGAGGCAAGCCCTTGAGAGTGTTATTTTTTGTGCTGTTGTTGGCCAATCTGGCGCTCTTTGTCCTGGCGAATTGGTTTGGACCGACGTTGGCAGGCCAAGTGCGGGAAGAATTGAATCCGGACAAAATCAGGCGTTTGGATCCGCAGGATTTACCGCCATCGAGTGCGGTCGATACGCTGCGCTTTCGAGTTTAGTGAGTCAATTACCGTTGCGCTCGCCGGCCAGGATGAGCATCGCCTAGTTCGTTACAATTACGGGCAATAACTGCGTGCTGTTTTCGATTCGCTTGGCCGCGTCGCGTGCGGCTGCGGCTGATTGGTACGGCCCGCTGCGCACACGATAGAACCCCCCCAAGAACGAGACCTGGAGCGGCGCGCCGAGCATCTTTTGCTCGGAGCGAAGCTGTTTGCGAAACGCGTCGGCGCTGGCCCGGCCGGTGAAAGAGCCGAGTTGCAGATACACTTTTCCTTCGCTCGCGGCGGGCGCTGCGGTTGCGACGGCTTCTACCTCAACGTCCGCACTGCCTTGCCGGACATAACCCAATTTATGCGCCGCGACATAGGACAAATCGATAATCCGGTCGTGCTTGAATGGGCCGCGGTCATTGATGCGTACGGTTACCGATTTCTTGTTCTGAAGATTCGTCACACGGGCATAACTGGGAATGGGTAAGGTCGGATGGGCGGCGGTCATCTGATACATATCGTAGAGTTCCCCGGAAGACGTTGCTTTGCCGTGATAACGACGACCGTACCAAGATGCCACGCCGCGCGCCCGGTAGTCGCGCGCGTCGGCGCGCGGCACGAAACGCAGTCCCAACGCGCTGTAGGGCCGGTTGGCGTAGGGGTGTAATTTTTCTGCGCGCGGCACGGCATCGGGGATTTGATCCAGATTGCTTGGCGGATTCGCGCCGGGACCGTCGTCCAAATAGTAAGCGCCATCATTGCTTGGCTGGGGTAAGGGCGCCGGTGCCGGCGGCTGCGTTTTAACGACCGGTGACGGTGGCTTAATGAAAGGGGGAACGGAACTAGCGGGTTGTCGTGCGGTGGTGCAACCTGCGATAGCGATCACCGCCGAGAGCACACAGGAAAAATTGCGCAGGGTCATGTTTGTACCAGTTTCTTTTGACTATTAATGCCCATCAGTATACCGAGGCTAGTTAGGATCGTGACCAGCGCCGTGCCACCATAACTGACAAATGGCAGCGGCACACCCACGACCGGCAGGATGCCGCTGACCATGCCCATGTTCACAAACGCGTAAGTGAATAAGGTCAGCGTCAAGGCGCCTGCGACCAATCGCCCAAACAGATTTCCTGCGCCGTACGCGATCATCATGCCGCGCACAATCAGAGCAAAATAAAGGGCGAGCAAAATTAAGTTGCCGATCAATCCGAATTCCTCGCCATACACGGCAAAGATGAAATCGGTTGTGCGCTCGGGCAGAAAATCCAAATGGGTCTGGGTACCATTGAGCCAGCCTTTGCCGCTAATACCGCCTGATCCGATGGCAATGGTTGACTGAATAATATGATAGCCCGCGCCGAGCGGGTCCTGCGCGGGATCGAGTAAGGTGAGGATGCGCTGCCGCTGGTAGTCGTGCATGATAGACCACGCAAGCGGCAGGCTCGCGCCGACTAACGCACCTAACCCAAGCAGAAATTTCCAACTCAAACCGGCGAGAAACAACACATAAAAACCCGATGCCGAAATGAGCAACGCTGTTCCCAAATCCGGTTGCTTGGCGATCAACAAAACTGGCGCCGCGAGGATCGATGCTGCGACCAGAAAATCCACTAAACGCAGCGACGATTCGCGCCGATGGAAGTACCAGGCCAGCATCAAGGGCATGGCGATCTTCATTAACTCGGACGGCTGAATGCGACCCACGCCGATGTGCAGCCAGCGCCTGGCGCCGTGGCTGATTTCGCCGAACAGCGCGACGCCAATGAGAAGCGCTACGCCAAGGACATAGATCGGCACGGCAACTTGCAGCAGATACTGCGTCGGGATCAGCGCAATGATCCACATCGCGGTAACGGCGATCGCCAGATTGCGCAGTTGATCGATGACTTTATCGGGATCTTCGCCCGCCGCGCTGTACAACACCATCAGGCCGCAGCCGATCAACAACAGCATCGGCGCCAGGATTCCAATATCAAGTGGCGCCAGCAACCGCTCCAGCAAACGCCTAATCATGTTCTTCTTCCACTTCGGTTTCCTCGATTTGGCTAGCGGGGATTTTTCCAAGCAAATGATAGTCCAGCACTTGGCGCGCAATTGGCGCGGCGGTTGAGCCGCCATGGCCGCCATTCTCGACAATCATGCCGATAGCGATGGTGGGATCACTTGCCGGCGCGTAGGCAATGAACAACGCGTGATCGCGGTAACGTTCTTCGACGGTTTTTTCGTTGTAACGCTCACCTTGCTTCATACTTTTAACCTGTGCCGTGCCGGTCTTGCCGCCGAAGGCATAAGGTGCGCCCGCCGCCGCGCGAGCGGCGGTTCCGCCCGGTTGTGTGACGGCAACCATGGCCTCGCGCACCAATGCCAAATCCTCCGGCTTGAACGGGAAGGGTTGCTCCTTCGGGTAGTCAATCGATTGAATCTCGCCAGTCTGGCTATTCTGAATGGCTTTTACGAAATGCGGACGAATCGATATGCCATTTCCCGCAATGATCGCGGTCGCGTGGGCGAGTTGTATCGGCGTAACCAGGGTATAACCTTGCCCGATACCGGAGATGACGGTTTCGCCCGGATACCACACTTGTTTAAAGCGTCTTTGTTTCCACTCGCGCGAGGGCAAGTTTCCCGGGTCTTCGTCCTTCACGTCAATTCCAGTCTTTTGCCCAAAGCCAAAGCGACGCAGAAATTCATGCATTCTGTCGATGCCGAGTTCGTTTGCCAGGCCATAGTAATAGGTGTCGCATGAAATAACGACGGATTTTTTTAGATCCACCGTGCCATGACCACCGGATTTCCAGCAGCGGTAATGATGCGATGAGCCCGGTAGCGTGTAATAGCCCGGATCGAAAATCGTCGTTGCCGAGGTGCGCTCCCCGTAGTACAAACCCGCCAGCGCAATGAAAGGTTTAATGGTCGAACCCGGCGGGTAGACGCCGCGCAGAGCGCGGTTGGTCAGAGGCCTGTCCTCGGCGGTATTGTATTTGTCCCAATTTACCTGATCGATGCCATCAACAAAATAATTAGGATCGAAGCCGGGCTGGCTCACCGACGCTAAGACCTCGCCGGTTTTCGGATCGATTGCGACCAACGCTCCGCGGTAATGACCGAACGCTTTTTCGGCGATTTGTTGCAACTTAAGATCCAGACTCAAGATTAGGTTGTTACCGGCCACCGCCTCTTCGCGGCGGAGGGAACGGATCGCACGACCACCCGCATCGATCTCCACCTGCTCAAAGCCGTTACGACCGTGCAACTCGTCCTCAAAACTTTCTTCGAGCCCAATTTTTCCCAGATGGTTAGAGCCAAGATAGTTAGCAAGCTTGCCTTTCCCCTCGAGGATCTCCAAATCCTTATCGTTAATCCGTCCAATGTACCCCACTACGTGAGATGCCGAAATGCCCTGCGGATAATTGCGAAACAGGCGCGCGTTGATATCCACACCCGGGAAACGAAAACGATTCGCGGCGAAGCGTGCTACCTCTGCCTCGCTCAATCTACTTCTTATCGGCAGACTATCAAAGCGGTGGCTGTCCTCGCGTAACTTATTGAAACGCTTGCGATCTCGCAGCGTAATGGTGACGATGCTTGCCAATCGGTCGATGGTTTCTTCCAAGTTGTCGACTTTGCTGGGGTTGATTTCTAGCGTATAGGCGGAAAAATTATTCGCCATGATTAACCCGGCGCGGTCAAGAATCAACCCACGGTTCGGAACAACGGGCACGATGGACATACGGTTATTTTCCGCCAAGGTGTGATAGTGATCGTGTTGCATCACCTGAAGGAAATAGAAGCGTGACGCCAGCAGGCCTAACAATCCCAGCACGACAAGCCCACAGAACCAAACCCGAAAACGAAAGTGGGTAAGCTGAACCTGGTGTTCGGAAAAAGCCGTGCTGGCCATTAGTCGTTGCGTGCCCGTGCGACTAATACTTGCGGATACTCCATGGCGAAGGTAATGACCGGCCACAGCAACGCGCCGACGAAGCTCGCAAGGAAGTAAGCCCAGCCGGGAAAAGTAGATGGCAGAAAAAGATGGGTGAGCGCCACCAGCATCTGACTGACCAGCAAGAGCGCCAGAATGTGCAGTGCCTGTTGCCAAAGTCTGAATTTGAGGATTCGCAGCCGCAGCACCAATGCTAGGAAAATCGCCAAGGTATACGCAATGGCGTGCTGGCCCAAAATATTCCCATCCGAAACATCGACCAGCAGGCCGAGTACAAAGCCGATGGCGAATCCGACGCGATTCGGCTGATGGATTGACCAATAAAGGAGCGCGAGTAAAGGCAGCTCGACCCGCATGAATACCAACGCACCACTGGCCGGCAATAGATATAGCAAAAACGCGATGACCAGTGAGATAAATACAAATCGCCCGGACGGCGGTTCATGCAGGATGTCCTTGGCGCCGGAGAGGAAGCTCATGGATTAGCGCCGGATGGGCGCGATTTATTGGATTTTTTGGGCGGCGTTTTGCTCGGCTGGGGTTCGGGTTGCGGTTTCGTGGCGGCGGTCAAATTAGTCAACACCAGCACATGACGGTCTTGGTCAATGCCCGCCACCGGCGTGCAGGTGATCCTCGCAAAGGCGCTGGTCGCATTGCGTTCGATGTTGGTTACTTTCGCAATAAACAATCCCGCCGGGTAAGTGCCATCGATGCCGGAGGTAACCAGCATGTCGCCATTTTGCACGTCGGCGTTGAGCGGGATAAAGGGCAAATCGAGCGTGCCATCGCGGCCATTGCCGAAAACCACCGCGCGTAGTCCGTTGCGGTGTAACATCACCGGAACAGCTTGGTTCTTGTCGGTCAGCAGCGTGACCTCACTGGTAAATGGAAACACTGCCGTGACCTGGCCTAGCACACCATCTGCGCTGATGACCGCTTCGCCGAGTTGGATGTCATCCTTGGCGCCTTTATCGACGATGACCTTGCGCCGAAATGGGTTACGCCCACTATGCAAAATTTCCGCGAGCGTGCTGTTTTCTTGAATTAACGCGCGCGCACCGAGCAATTTGCGCAGGTTTGCTAGTTCGCTTTCCATCAAACTCATCCGCTGCAATTCCTCGGATTTCTTCAGAACCGATTGCTTGAGCTCGACATTCTCGCGCTGCAATTTATTTTGCGTGACAAAGAAATCGCCGATGCGGCGAAGAATGTCGCCCGGCGCTAGCGCCGCTTGTTGCAAGGGATAGGTAATTGTCGCAACGGCTGCCCGCGCGAGATCCAGGGCGCGGAAACGTGCGTCGGCAACCATGATCGCCAAGGCCAGCACCGAAAAAAACAACAGACGAACAAAGGGAGAGGGACCGCGGTAGAAAAATTCAGGCTGCTGGGTGACCATACGAAACGGCGGCAGCGCCGATCAGATTCGACATCTAACTACCTAACTAAGCGCAATGTGGCAATCAGTCATTGGTGAAGACGTTGCCCAACCTATCCATTTCCTCTAGGGCCCGTCCCGATCCGCGTACCACGCAGGTCAGGGGATCATCGGCAACAATGACGGGCAAGCCTGTTTCCTCGACGAGTAGACGATCCAAGTCGCGCAGCAACGCGCCGCCACCGGTTAGCACCATGCCTTTTTCGGCGATGTCCGCGCCTAATTCCGGCGGCGTTTGTTCGAGCGCTTGCTTAACGGCGCCAACGATGCTGTTGAGGGGGTCGGTAAGTGCTTCTAGAATTTCATTAGACGAAATGGTAAAGCTGCGCGGAATGCCTTCCGCCAGGTTGCGTCCTTTGACTTCCATTTCCTTGACTTCGGAGCCGGGGAACGCGGAACCGATTTCTTTTTTGATCTGTTCCGCCGTGGCTTCGCCGATCAACATGCCGTAGTTGCGTCGGATGTAGTTGATAATCGCTTCATCAAATTTGTCGCCGCCAACGCGAACACTGGAGGCATACACGATCCCACCCAGCGAAATGACACCAACCTCTGTTGTGCCGCCGCCGATGTCGACCACCATCGAGCCGGTCGGCTCCGCCACCGGCAAGCCTGCGCCAATCGCCGCAGCCATGGGCTCTTCGATTAAATAAACTTGGCGCGCACCGGCGCCCAGCGCCGATTCTTTGATCGCCCGCCGTTCTACTTGGGTCGAGCCGCAAGGCACGCAGATGATAATGCGTGGGCTGGGCGCGAGCATGCTGGAGTTGTGCACACGTTTGATGAACTGCTTGAGCATTTGCTCGGTGACGGTGAAATCGGCGATCACGCCATCCTTCATCGGCCGGATCGCGGTGATGTTGCCGGGGGTGCGGCCCAACATCTGCTTTGCCGCAAGGCCTACATCGAGAATCATTTTCTTGCCGTTAGGCCCACCTTCCTGGCGAATCGCCACGACGGAAGGCTCATCCAGTACAATGCCCTTCCCGCGCACGTAAATCAACGTATTGGCCGTGCCAAGGTCGATCGCTAAGTCCGTAGAGAAGAAACCGCGTAGAAAACCGAACATAATTTGGGCGCGCCTGGAAATTCTGAGAAGTTATCGTTGGACGTTATGATACCCTAATGTCTTCAATGAATTAAAGCGCTTAGGCACTATTTTTGAGCATTTTCTTATGAATCTGACCGAGGCAGACATTAAACGCATCGCGCGTCTGGCGCGAATCGCGGTGACGGAGCAGGAAACCCAGACTATTCGCGGTGAGTTGAGCAACATTTTTCAGTTGATCGAAACCATGCAGGCGGTCGATACGAAGGGTATCTTACCTATGTCCCACTCCCAGGACATGGTGCAACGCTTACGCGAAGATCGTGTTACGGAATCCAATCAGCGCGAGCTTTTTCAAAGCATTGCACCCCAGGTCGATGCTGGGCTTTATTTGGTTCCTAAAGTTATCGAATAATCATTTTTCTCCCCACGAATTGCCGTTGGCCGGCGTCGGATCATCTGCATTGTTACTCAAAACATGTTGAATCTCAGTTTGAAGCAACTCGCCGCCGCGCTGCGCGACCGAACGTTTTCGAGCGTCGAATTGACGCAGTATTTCCTTAACCGCGCCGAAGCACTGAATCCCAAACTCAACGCCTTCGTCACGCTCAATCCCGCGGCAAGCCTTGCGCTGGCGCGTCACGCAGACGCGCGTCTTGCATCGGGCCAGAGCCATGCATTGACGGGCATCCCCGTTGCCCATAAAGACATTTTCTGCACCAAGGGTTGGCTCACCACTTGCGGTTCGAAAATGCTGCATAACTTCGTCTCGCCTTACGACGCCCATGTCATCGAGCAGTTCGACAACGCCGGGGCGGTGACGATCGGCAAGACCAACATGGACGAATTCGCCATGGGATCGTCGAACGAAACTTCATACTTCGGGCCGGTGAAAAATCCTTGGGACGTAACAGCGGTTCCCGGCGGCAGCTCCGGCGGTTCAGCGGCGAGCGTCGCCGCCCGCATGGCGCCCGTCGCAACCGGAACGGACACGGGCGGATCGATTCGCCAGCCTGCGGCGCTATGTGGTGTTACCGGTTTGAAGCCGACCTACGGGATCTGCTCGCGCTTCGGCATGATCGCCTTTGCCTCAAGTCTGGATCAAGCCGGGCCCATGGCGCGCAGCGCCGAAGATTGCGCGATTCTGCTCAATGTGATGGCGGGTTTTGATACGCGCGATGCCACCAGTTTAGATCGCCCAAAAGAAGACTACACGCGCGATCTTGGCCAACCCTTGGCGGGGCTGAAGATCGGGCTGCCGCGCGAATATTTTTCCACCGGGCTTAGTGCCGAAGTCGGGCAAGCCGTCGAAGCGGCATTGGCCGACTATCGCAAACTTGGCGCGATCACCGTGGAAATTTCCCTGCCAAAGACCGAACTTTCAGTGCCGGTCTACTATGTCCTCGCCCCAGCGGAAGCCTCAAGCAACCTGGCGCGTTTCGACGGCGTGCGTTACGGATATCGCGCGCCGCAATACGACGGCCTGACGGACATGTACGAAAAAACCCGCGCCCAGGGTTTCGGCACGGAAGTTAAACGCCGCATCATGATCGGTACCTATGTGCTTTCCCATGGTTACTACGACGCCTACTACTTGCAGGCACAAAAAATTCGCCGCATTATCGCCAACGATTTTACCGAAGCGTTTAAACATTGCGATGTCATCATGGGCCCGACATCGCCGTCGGTGGCCTTTGATTTTGGCGCAAAGAGCGGCGATCCTGTTGAAATGTATCTAAACGATATTTATACGATCGCGGTCAATCTCGCGGGATTGCCGGGGATGTCCATTCCCTGCGGGTTTTCAGGCAGTGGTCGGCCGGTGGGCTTGCAGATCGTGGGTAATTATTTCGCCGAGGCGAAGATGTTGAACGTGGCCCACCAGTACCAATTGGCGACGGACTGGCATCAACGCATGCCGACGCTGGCAAAGGACCTGTCATGACTCAATGGGAAATCGTTGTCGGGTTGGAAACCCACACCCAACTGACCACCCAGTCGAAAATGTTCTCCGGCGCGTCAATCGCGTTCGGCGCGCAACCCAATACCCAAGCCTGCGTGGTCGATCTTGCATTGCCCGGTGTGTTGCCGGTCATTAATCGCGGCGCGGTGGAGCGGGCGATTCAGTTTGGGCTGGCTGTGGGTGGAACCATTGCGCCGCGTTCGGTGTTCGCGCGTAAGAATTACTTCTATCCCGACCTGCCCAAGTCCTATCAGATCAGCCAATACGAGCTGCCTGTGGTCGCCGGCGGAACGTTGACTATTGCAACGCCCGGTGGTGATAAAACGATTCACCTAACCCGTGCCCATCTAGAGGAGGACGCGGGGAAATCCTTGCACGAAGCCTTTGATGGCCTCACCGGCATCGATCTAAATCGCGCCGGCACCCCATTGCTCGAAATCGTAACCGAGCCGGAACTACGCGGCGCACAAGAGGCGGTGACCTACGCCAAGCAGTTGCATACGCTGGTGCGTTGGCTGGGTATTTGCGACGGCAACATGCAAGAAGGCTCATTTCGCTGCGATGCCAACGTATCGGTGCGGCCCATGGGTGATACCCAACTCGGCACGCGCTGCGAAATCAAAAACCTCAACTCATTCCGATTTCTGGAGAGGGCGATCGAATTTGAGGCGCAGCGTCAAATTGAGATCATCGAAGACGGCGGTAAGATTGTTCAGCAAACCCGTTTGTACGATCCGGATAAAGACGAAACGCGCTCCATGCGTTCAAAAGAAGACGCGCAGGATTATCGCTACTTTCCCGATCCGGATCTGCTGCCGCTAGTCATTCACCAAGAATGGATCGAAGACGTTCGGCGACAACTGCCGGAATTGCCAACGGCCATGCGTGCGCGGTTTACTACACAATACGGCCTAACGCCTTACGATGCCGACGCATTGACTGCCGACCGCGACACTGCGGAGTATTTCGATTTGCTTGTCAGGGCTTCCGGGGTGGAAGCAAAACTGTGTGCCAATTGGGTGACCGGGGACCTTGCCGGTGCGTTGAATGAATCCGGCTTGGATATCAGGTCTAGCAAGATCTCAAGTGGGAGACTGGCAGGGCTAATGCACCGCATCGCCGACGGCACAATTTCGGGCAAAATGGCCAAAGACGTTTTCTCAGCCATGTGGAACGAGGACAAGGACGCTTACGCAATTATCGAAGCGCGCGGCTTAGAGCAAATCTCCGACAGCGGCGCTTTGGAAAAAATCATCGACGACATCATCGCCAACAATGCGGGCCAAGTCGCCGAGTTTCGCGCCGGAAAAGAAAAGGTGTTTGGATTCTTCGTCGGTCAGGCGATGAAGGCGAGTCAGGGCAAGGCCAACCCGCAGCAGCTCAACGAATTGTTAAAGCGCAAACTCTCCGCCTAGCCCGCGTTCGCCTTCGCAAACTGCGCGCGCTTGGCACGAATGGCTTCTTGGTCGAAGCTGCCGTCGGCGCGCATCGGACAGGTGGCTTTGACATTCGCGAATTCGCCGGTTTTCTTCCGTACCCTGGTTTCCACAATGAGATCGGCCGATTGTCCGGCCTGCTTAATCTCGGCAAACACCCCATAGACCCCGTCGCCTAAGGTCTCCTGCCAATTTTTCAGGCAACTCCGGGCGACTTCGCTGTTTACGTCCACCCAAGTCGGCAGATTAGCCTTCGTCGCGGCGCTGTCCAAGCGCTTGCCCGCACCACCGGCCGCCGCGATTTCGCGAAAGCGTTGTTTGGCCTGTGAGTATTTCGTCACTAACCCGGCTTTGTCGGTCTCTAAGTTTTTGATGGAGCGCTGCAAATCGCCAATCTCCTTTTTCTTGGCGTCAAAGTCCTTGGCAAATCTGGGCGGTGCTGTTTTCTTTGGCCCAGTGGTGCTCTGATAAGGGGCCATCTGCTTGGTCAGATCGGCCAGGAGCGGCTGTAGATACTTGATGCGCTCGCGAGCGGCGAGGGTTTTCCCGTCAAAGGGCTCAAGCGACCGATCCCGTACCAGATCGATTTCCGACTCGTTGGCATAGGTGGCCAACATAATTTCGTCGAGGCGCTTTTGCTCCTTCGACTTAGCCGCTTCTTGTTTCAGGCGCTCGGCCTCATCGTCGCGCGCCTTGATTTCCGCGGGCGTCATCGCGCGCTCGGTTTTTTTTGTCTCCACGCCGCGCTTATTGAGCTTGGTGTTGGCCTTTTGTGAATATTCCGGCGGCAACCGATCGCCGTATTGCGTCACGCCTTTTTCGTCCACCCACTTGTACATTTCAGCTGACGCGTCAACCGCCATCGCCATCAGCAAACATAACAAAGGAATTGCGCGACGCCAAATATGAGTTCTATTGAATGCCATATTCTTCACGATAATTTCTCACTGCTGATAATTCGGATTGTAAATGCGATTGACTGCTCAGAAAAGCGATCAAATCCGCCACCGTCGCGACACTGATCACCGGCATACCAAATTCTGTTTCGACTTCTTGAACCGCCGAACGATCCGACATCAGGCCGCGCTCCATACGATCTAGAGCGATCACCACCGCAGCCGGTTGGGCGCCTTGGTTACGAATAATGTCCACCGATTCACGCACCGATGTGCCGGCGGAAATGACGTCGTCGATGATCAACACCCGACCTTTTAAGGGCGCACCGACCATCGTTCCGCCTTCGCCATGATCTTTCGCTTCCTTGCGATTGAAGGCAAATGGACGATTTTGGTGACGCGTTTGCGCCAGTGACATCGCCACGCCGGCGGCGAGAACGATGCCCTTATAGGCCGGACCAAACAACATATCGAAGGGGATATTCGCCGCCGCAATCGCCTGCGCATAGTACCCGCAAAGCTTGGCTAATGAGGCGCCGTCGTTGAACAACCCCGCGTTAAAAAAATACGGCGAGAGCCGCCCGGCCTTGGTTTTAAATTCACCAAAGCGAATGACACCTTGTGTTACGGCAAACGCGATAAACTCTTGGCGAAAGTCACTCATGCAAATGAAAGTCCAATGATCTGGCGAAAAATAACATGTTTTTAAGTAGAATTAAATAATTTTTACAATAGTTTGCAATACATATTTCAACAAGCAGGAGGATAGTTGAGGGTTATATCATTAAATTTAAACGGAATTCGCTCGGCGGCGACAAAAGGTGTCTTTCCCTGGCTGGCGCGGCAAGAGGCGGACATTGTCTGCTTGCAAGAGTTAAAGGCGCAAATTCCCGACATGGGTGCAGAGATGTTGGCGCCAGCCAATTTAACCGGCGCATTTCACCCGGCGGAAAAAAAAGGTTACAGCGGCGTCGGCCTTTATTTTCGCCGCAGCCCGACGCAAATTCGCGAAGGATTAGGCCTCCCCCATATTGATGCCGAGGGCCGGTTCTTACGCGCCGACTTCGATCAACTGTCGGTGATTTCCCTCTACCTACCCTCGGGCTCCAGCGGCCCGGAACGGCAGGTGGCAAAGTTCGCCTTCATGAAAATGGTTATGCCCAAGCTCAAAGCGCTGCGCGAAGAGAAACGCGAATTCATTATTTGCGGCGATTGGAACATCGCCCACAAAGAAATCGATCTGAAGAATTGGCGCTCGAACCAAAAAAACTCCAGCTTCTTGCCCGAGGAACGCGCCTGGCTCACCGAATTGTTCGACGAGCTAGGCTGGGTCGATGTGTTCCGCACCCTTAACCAGGAAGCCGAGCAATACACCTGGTGGTCGAACCGCGGCCAGTCCTGGACGAAGAATGTCGGATGGCGGCTCGACTACCAAATCGCTACGCCGGGCATCGCGGCGACCGCGAAGTCCACGTCGATCTACAAAGCCGAACGCTTTTCCGACCACGCGCCGTTGACAATTGACTACGACTTTGATTTGAAATAGGGAGGTCTCAACTTATAAGTGCAGCGAACTCTTACAAAAATTCGGTAGGGTGCATTCATGCACCGTTAAATGCTACGGCATCGCCAAAAGCCGCATGGCCCTAGGCCACCCCGTGGATAGTGGCTTGCAGTCTATGTCGTGCTGCGAGGCAAGTAGGACGCGGCTCGTGGCTATGCCTTCTTTTCGTTCCACGGCGCAACTTTAAATAGCAGCAACATGCCGGGCACCGCAAGCAACATGCATAGCCAATAAAAATTCAACCAGCCGAGTTGCTCGACTAAGACGCCCGCGAATGAATTGATAACCGTGCGTGGCAGCGCGGCGAGGCTGGTGAACAGTGCAAATTGCGTCGCCGTGTAGGCGGGGTTGGTCGTGCGTGCGATGAAGGCGACAAAAGCGACCGTGCCGAGGCCAACGCCGACCGCTTCAAAACTGATGGCCAGCCCCAGCGCGATCTTTTCCTGCGGAAATTGCGTGAGCACGGCAAAGCCAAGAATGGAAATCCATTGCACGAAACCAAATAGCCACAGTGCGCGGTGGATGCCGATCTTCACCATCCAAATCCCACCGATTAAGCCACCGATGATGCTGGGCCATAATCCCGCGTTTTTAGCGATGAGGCCGATTTCAGTTTTGGTGAAACCCATGTCGAGATAAAACGGCGTGGCGAGGGCGGTGGCCATGCTGTCGCCGAGCTTGTAGAAAAAAATAAAGGCCAGAACCAGCAATGCATCGTTCAGTCCGTTGCGCTGAATGAATTCGCGAAACGGTTCGACTACGGCTTCGCGCAAGGTCCTGGGCGGCGTGCCGATGATCTTTGGTTCCGACACGAAAACCGTCATGAGCATGCCCGGCAACATGAACAAGGCCGTGATTAGAAACACCGTCGACCAAGGTAAAAAATCCGCAAGAATCAGCGACAACGCGCCCGGCACCAACCCGGCGACGCGATAGGCATTGACGTGAACCGAATTGCCGAGCCCGAGCTCGACGTCGCTGAGGATTTCCCGACGATAGGCATCGAGCACGATGTCCTGGCTGGCGCTGAAGAATGCGACTGCGGTGGCGAGATAAGCGATCGTCCACAAATCTAATTTGGGGTGAAACATCCCGAACACCGGGATCGATAGCAGTAGTAGAATTTGGGTTAGAAGCATCCAGCCGCGCCGCCGTCCCAATAGCGGAATCGCGTATCGATCGAGCAAAGGCGACCAGAGAAATTTCCAGTTGTACGGCAGTTGAATCAAAGCGAAGAAGCCGATCGCTTTTAGATCCACTTGTTCGGAGCGCAGCCACGCCGGAAGCAATTGGATCAACAAATAGAGCGGCAAGCCGGAGCTAAATCCGGTGAAAATACAGATCAGCATGCGCTTGGTGAATAGCGCTTGCCACACACTTTCGTTAGATTTTTCGGTCAATCGGTTCAGCTTGCTTGCAAGCGATACACCGCCATCGCGCCAAAAAAATTAGCGCGGCTCTGGATCGCCCGGCCACGGGTGAGCACCATGCGCTCCAGCACCCGCACGCCGAGGCGCGCGCAAAACGTTTCGAAATCTTTCAACGTGCACAGATGAATATTCGGCGTGTCATACCACTGGTACGGCAAATCTTCCGATACCGGCATGCGGCCGCGCATGATGTCGAGGCGATGCCGCCAATAGCCAAAATTCGGAAACGTGACGATTCCCTCTTTACCGACACGCAGCATTTCCTTCACGATTAATTCGGTTTGCTGCACCGCTTGCAAGGTCTGCGACAGCACCACATAGTCAAATGAATTCGATTCGAAAATGCTCAGGCCGCTTTCCAAATCCATCTGGATCACGTTAATGCCACGTCGCACGCTGGCGAGCAAATTGTCGTCATTGATCTCGACGCCATAACCTTTCGCCGTGCGTTTCTCGGTGAGGTATTTGAGCAAATCGCCATTGCCGCAGCCCAAATCCAACACCCGCGACGCGGGACGAATCCAACTCGCGATGGCGTCAAAATCCGGTCGGCCCATCATGCGCCCACCTCCGCTGCGATACGTTGGTAATTAGCCTCGACCATGCCCATGTAGCGCGGATCGTCGAGCAAAAATGCGTCGTGGCCGTGGGGCGCGTCGATTTCCGCGTAACTGACGTTGAGGTTATTGTCGAGCAACGCTTTGACGATTTCGCGCGAGCGTCCCGGCGAGAAGCGCCAATCGGAGGTAAACGACACGACCAAAAATTGCGCGCTGGCTCGCGCCAGCGCCTGCGCCAGATTGCCCGAATAGTCCGCCGCCGGATCGAAATAGTCGAGCGCGCGGGTGATCAACAGATAAGTATTGGCGTCGAAATATTCAGCGAACTTATCACCTTGGTGACGCAGATACGACTCTACTTCAAAGTCCACTTCAAAGTGATAGCCGAGATTCCCGGTGCGCAAGGTGCGGCCGAATTTTTCCATCATCGCGTCGTCGGACAGATAGGTAATATGGCCGATCATCCGCGCCAGGCGCAGCCCGCGCTTTGGTATCGCGTTGTGTTGGTAATAATTGCCGCCGTGAAAATCCGGGTCGGTGGTAATCGCCCGTCGGGCGACTTCGTTGAATGCGATATTTTGTGCTGAAAGCTTCGGCGCGGCCGCAACGACGATGGCATTGGCGATACGCTCGGGAAAACTAATGGACCATTGCAGCGCCTGCATCGCGCCGAGGCTGCCGCCCATCACGGCGGCGAAGCGCTGAATACCCAAGCGATCCGCCAAGCGCGCCTGGGCCGCGACCCAATCTTCAACGGTCACCACGGGAAAGCTCGCTCCATAGGGATGGTCGGTTTTTGGATTGATCGACGATGGGCCCGTCGTACCGAAGCAGCCGCCCAAATTATTGACGCCGATAACAAAGAAACGATTAGTGTCGAGCGGCTTGCCGGGACCGATCATGTTGTCCCACCAGCCGATGTTCTTCGTGTCGTCCGCATAGTAGCCGGCTACGTGATGGGCGGCGTTGAGCGCATGGCAGACCAACACCGCGTTCGACTTGGCGGCGTTCAGTGTTCCGTAGGTCTCGAAAACCAGATCGTAGGACTCGATCGTCGCGCCGGAACGCAATTCCAGTGGCGCATCGAAATGCAGCGTTTGCGGCGCGACGCATCCGACCGACAACGGATCGAGATTGGGCGCGAAATGTTCATTCATAGCGCATTAGGCGTTCATGTGATCGACCAAGCGTTCCACTTTGTCGCTATCGCCCGCTAGTAGTATTTTCCGTGTCAATAGTTGTAGCTCTGCGATACTGGATTTCAATACCTGTTGTTTCACGCTGAGCAACTGCGCCGGATGCATCGAGAATTGCCGCAGACCCATGCCGAGGAGTAATCGGGTCATCGCAACTTCGCCGGCCATCTCGCCGCAAACCGCCACGGGTACATTAGCGCGGTTCGCGCGTTTTATGGTCATCGCGACCAATTGCAGTACGGCGGGATGTCGCGGATTATACAGATACGCCACGCTATCGTCGGCGCGGTCGATGGCGAGGGTGTACTGGATCAGATCATTGGTGCCGATCGAAAGAAAATCCAGATGTTTAAGGAATGACGAAACGGAAAGCGCCGCTGCCGGCACTTCAATCATGCCGCCGACGGCGATGGCGGCATTGAACGGGATCTTGGCCGTGCGTAACTGCTCCTTGGCGTGATTCACCATGCCCAGCGCCTGCGTGATTTCCAGCGCCGAAGACAACATTGGAATCAAGATCTGCACTTTTCCGTAGTGGGAGGCGCGCAAAATTGCACGCAATTGCGTCAGGAAAAGCCGCGGCTCCGACAGGCAATAACGAATCGCGCGCAAGCCCAGCGCGGGATTGGCGCCGGTTTGCTTTGAGCTGTCGAGGCTTTTATCAGCGCCGACGTCGAGGGTGCGTATAGTCACCGGCTGTAACTGCATCGCCGCGGCCACTTTACGATAGGCTTCAAACTGCTCGTCCTCGCTCGGCAAATCGACGCGACCGAGAAACAAAAACTCGCTGCGAAATAATCCGACACCGGTTGCGCCGCATTCCCTCACACCATCGATATCCTCGGGTAGCTCGATGTTCGCCTGCAGCTCGATCAGCGTGCCGTCCAATGTTACCGCCGGCGTGGCGCGCAAACGCTTCAGTTTCTGCCGCTCGAGATCCCACTGGTTCTGCTTAAGCTTGTATTCGTTGACAATCAACTCATCGGGATTCACCAGGACAATGCCCTGGGTGCCGTCGACAATCAGCAGCTCATTCTCACGAATCAAGCTCCAAGCATGATGCAAGGCGACGATCGAGGGAATATTTAGGCTACGCGCCAAAATCGCCGTGTGCGAAGTCGAACCGCCTAGATCGGTGATGAAGGCTGCTATGTGATGCTGCTTATACAGAATCGTGTCGGCGGGGCTAAGATCGCGCGCCACCAGAATTCGCCCATTGCCGCTTACGTCTTGGTGCGACGGCCCGGGATGCCCAAGCAATACCTTCAACACCCGTTCCACGACTTGCATCACATCGGCGCGCCGCTCCCGTAAATAGGCGTCTTCGATCGCTTCGAATTGATCGAGCAAGGTATCCGCCTGTTGTTTTAGCGCCCACTCGGCGTTGCACTGTTGCTGATGAATGAGATCGCGCGGGGCGGCACTAAGCGTTTCGTCGTTCAGAATCATCAGATGCAAATTCAAAAACGCATTGAGTTCTTCCGGCGCGCTGGAGAATGAAGTTTGCTTCAGTGACTCAAGCTCATTGCGTACTGTCGCCACGGCAGAATCAAAACGGGCAATTTCCTGATCGATATCGCTCGAGGCGATCGCGTAATGGCTGACCTCATCGACCCCGTGAGCCAAAAGATGCGCGCGACCGATGGCGACGCCACCGGAAATACCGATTCCGTGGATAGCGAAACTCATGAGCGCCTGCGCCGTCTCATTCGCCCTCGCCGAACTTATCGCGAATTAGTTGGGTCAAGGCCTGCATGGCAGCGTCCTCGTCGGCGCCATGGGTTTCGATTTCGACCTGCGCACCCTTTGCCGCCGCCAACATCATCACACCCATGATGCTCTTGGCATTGACGCGCCGTCCCTGCCGCGCGAGAAAAACATCGCTCTTGAACTGCCCCGCCAATTGCGTCAGCTTTGCCGACGCCCGAGCATGCAGGCCGAGTTTGTTGCTGATCTCAATTTTAGTTTGCAGCATCGTCCCGCTCCATGCGCATCACACCGGCTTTTGCACCGGCGACGGCTTTTTCCGTCAACTCGTCCAAACCTAAATTTCGGTAATTAATAGCACGTAACAACATCGCCAAATTGAGCCCACTCAAAACGTGAACTCGCCCCGGCTCACTGAGCTGAGTTGCAATATTGCAAGGTGTCGCGCCGCAAACATCGCTGCACACCAGCACGCCATCACCGCTATTCAGTTGTGCGATGCGCTTGCGCGCTTGATCGACCACCTCGGGGGGGCTGGCATTGTTGGCGACGTCGAGCCATTCCAGTTGTGCCGGTACGTTGCCCAACACGTGACTGATCGCTTTGCCGAAACTGCTGGCAACCGGATCGTGCGCGAGGATAAGGATTCCAATCATGACGCGAGCAGTGAATTTGTTCCCGCTATTCTAGCAGGCTGCTAACGCGCGGGATGGATCAACTGGCGATCGTGGCGCGCTCCAGGGGCCTGTCGGACTTAAAGGAAATCGGCTGCAAAAGAGGCTGAGCGGTCCATGGCCCGAGGCCACCCCGTATCTCGCCGCTTTCTTGGGCAATAGAACGACTATTGCCCGGCGAAATCGTCAAAATCTGTCTTCGCTCAGCCTTTTTTTCGCTGCGATTCTTTAAGTCCGACAGGCTCCTAGCGAAACAATACGTTCGGCTGGGAACACCGCCTCGAAGCGGCTGCCCCTGCCGACCGTGCTACTAATTTCAAGGCGCGCCTGGTGACGATTGAGAATATGTTTGACGATTGCCAGCCCCAGGCCAGTACCGCCCGTTGCGCGTGAGCGGCTGCGGTCGACGCGGTAAAAACGTTCCGTGAGCCGCGGCAGATGTTCCGCTTCAATGCCAACACCGGTATCGGTCACAGCAAAAACCGGCAGATCGCCTTGCATGCACCAAATCAGCTTGACGCTGCCGTCGGCCGGCGTGTAACGAACCGCATTACTCGCCATATTTCCAAACGCGCTGCGAATTTCATGCAAGTTGCCGTGTAATTGAACGTCGCTCAGAATTTCTGCCTGAATTTCGTGTTTTCCAGACGACAACAGCCGTGCTTCCCGCACCAATTCCCGTACCAGTTCGACCACGTCGATCTCGTCCGAATCAACCAACGGCGGGCCATTTTCCAACTGCGCCAGCATCAACAAGTCTTCGACCAGGTATTGCATGCGCTTAGTTTCGCTCTGCATCAGGCCCATGGATCGGGTGAGCAGTTTGGGTTCGACGGTTTCCATGTCGCCCAAGGTTTCTAGAAACCCACTTAACACCGTGATCGGTGTGCGCATTTCGTGCGAGACATTCGCCACGAAATCGCGCCGCGAACTTTCCGCTTTCTCCCATTGGGTAATGTCACGGCTGATGATCAGTTTTTGCTTGTTTCCATAGGGAATCAATTGCACCTCAAGCACTAAGTCTTGCGCGCGCGCGTCACGCATGACCAGCGGCTCGCTGTAGTTCTGCGAGGCGACGTAGCGGGCGAATTCCGGCTGACGCACGAAATAAGTGATGTCGGTGCCGCGGTCGATGTCGGGATGCAAACTAAAATGGCGCTGCGCGACCGGATTGCACCACTCAATTCCGTCGTGCTCATCGAGGAGGATGAAGCCGTCAGTCATAGCGGCGGCGGCTTGCTGAAAACGGTCGAGCGCCGAGTTGAGTTGATTCTGGCTCAACTTCGTACCTTTCACCAGGCGGTAAAGTGCGGCGGAAAGCCCCTGCCAACTACCGGAAACATCCGGCGCCAAATGGCCGTCGCTGCGCGTTAACCATCTGGTGAGGCGATTAAGATTATTCAGATGAAATATATTGCCAAGTAGCAATGCCAAGCACAGAAAGCTGAGCGCGGGCACCCAGCCTTCAAATTTGGCGATCACGAACGCGATCGCGGCGAAGAAAGCGTACTTTAGGAGTTCACTCTGCCAAAATCCAGGCATCCGGGGACATATCTATGGAGGAGAATTGGATTTTATTATCGCACAGCTATTCGGGGGTTCGGATCTTCGTAAATCGATAGCCGACGCCACGCACAGTCTGCACGGCGCCGTCTTGACCGACATCTTCCAAGGCAAAGCGCAGCCGACGAATATGCACATCGACTGTGCGCTCTTCGATGAACACATGGTCGCCCCACACGTGATCGAGTAACTGAATACGCGAATAAACGCGCTCCGGATGGGTCATAAAAAAATGCAACAGCTTAAACTCCGTTGGGCCCATGTGGATATCTTTGCCGCTGGCGGAGATGCGATAGGTCGCCGGATCAAGCACTAAATCCCCCGCTTCGACGCGGTCTTCGACCATCTGCGGCGCGCGCCGGCGCAACACTGCTTTAATGCGGGCGTTCAACTCGCGCGTCGAGAACGGTTTGACCATATAGTCGTCGGCGCCGGTTTCCAGCCCCGCCAATTTATCCTGTTCTTGGGCCCTGGCGGTGAGCATGATAATTGGGATGTTTTGGGTGCGCGATTGCCCGCGTATTTTGCGCGCAAACTCAATGCCGCTCATGCCCGGAAGCATCCAATCCAATAGAATTAAGTCGGGCAGAACGTCTTGCGTATGTTGATAGGCTTCAATCGCGTCGCTGGCCAGAAGCGTATGGTATCCGGCCTCCGACAAGGTCAACGACAGCAATTCCTGAATCGCCGGTTCGTCCTCGACAACTAATATGCGCGCAGCCATGAATTCCTATTAGATTACGTTTATGTTTCAAGCATAATTCGTTACTATGACAATTGTGTTACAGCACCACAATATGCGCGAATTTGTCGCGCGCGGCAACAATCCCGCATAATCGCCGTTTCAGCAGATGCAATCGAAAAATCCGACGCCATGCCTCACCCCCTAGAAATAAAAGTCCATCAAGTGTCGCGCTTGTTGGAAATTGCCTTCGACAACGGCGCCAGCTTTCGCTTGTCCTTCGAGTATTTGCGCGTTTATTCGCCGTCCGCCGAAGTGCGCGGCCATGGTTCCGGGCAAGAGGTATTACAAGCGGGCAAGAAAGAAATCGGCTTGAGCAAAATTGAAGCGGTCGGCAATTACGCCGTTCAGATTCATTTTTCCGACGGCCACAATACCGGAATCTATTCCTGGGACTATCTCAACGAACTGGGCGAAAATCAGGATCAATGGTGGCAGGCTTACCTCGATCGAATGCAGCGCGCCGGTGCGAGCCGCGAGCCCAAATGACTCAGCGCACGGATTTCGGCTTCAGTGAAGTCGACGAAAACGCCAAAGCCGGCAAAGTCGCCGACGTCTTCCATTCCGTCGCGAACCGCTACGACGTGATGAATGATTTCATGTCGGCAGGCATGCATCGTCTGTGGAAACGCTTCACCGTGCGCCTCGTCGCGTTGAAGCCAAACGAACGGCTACTGGATTTGGCCGGCGGCAGCGGCGACTTGGTTAAGTTGTTTTCCAAAAATATCGGCGCGCATGGCGAAATGTGGTTGACGGACATAAATGCCTCCATGCTCAAGGTTGGGCGTGATCGCCTGCTTGACGCCGGCGTGCTCTGTCCCGCGTTACTTTGCGACGCCGAAAAATTACCCTTCCCATCGAATTATTTTGACATCGTCACTTGCGCCTTCGGCCTACGTAACATGACCCACAAGGATCGCGCCCTCGCCGAAATGCGGCGCGTGCTTCGACCTGGCGGCAGAGCGATCGTGCTGGAATTCTCCAAAGTGTGGGAACCCCTCGGGCCGGCCTACGATGCCTATTCATTCAACGTGCTGCCCGTCCTGGGAAAATACGTGGCGCGCGATGAAGCCAGCTACCGTTATTTGGCGGAATCGATCCGCATGCATCCCGACCAGGAAACGCTGAAAGCCATGATGGTTGAGGCAGGCTTGGCAAAAGTGGACTATTTCAACCTAACCGCCGGTGTGGTCGCTGTGCACCGCGGGTTCAAATTCTAGCGATGCACAGTTTGCCGTCAGCCGCTACGATCAACCATTTACTCAGGGCCGCGCCCTGGGCGCTGCTGCGCCTGGCGCCCCATGCGGGTAAAACCGTTGCGCTGCGATTCGGGCCGATAACGCTGCACTTCGCTGTCCAGACGAGTGGCGAACTGCGCGCCGTCACGCCAGAGACATTGGCCGATGTCACCATCGATCTAAAACCATCGTTAATGCTGCGCGCGCTGACCGAAGGCCGCGCCGCGTTGAACCAAGCGGCAATTTCCGGCGATAGCGGATTCGCCCAAACCCTGTCCTACGTCGCCCAGTATTTACAATGGGATTACGAGGAAGATTTGAGCAAAGTGGTCGGCGACATCGCCGCCCACCGCATCGGATCGACGGCGCGCGGCGTCGGCAGTTGGGCAAAAGATTCGACCGAGAGTTTCCTGCGGATGTCAAAAGATTTCTGGACGGAAGAGCGTCCCACCCTCGCCAAATCCGATGTTGTCGCTGCGTTTGTCGCATCGGTAGACGAATTACGCGATGCGACCGCGCGGCTGGAGAAGCGCATCGAGTTGCTGGCAAAATCAATCGCGCGGCGAAGCTGATTTTTCAATGCGCTCGTCCCCAACTATGTTGGCGTTCGCGTTGACCTAACCCGCCCCAAGAAAAACGATGCGAATTTATCGATCCCTAAAAATCTTCTACGTGATCTTTGCCTACGGCTTGGACGAATTTTTGCCGTCTGGCAAACGCATCGGCTGGTTACGTGCGCTGCTCCGCGCGCTGCTGTTCTGGCGCCCGCTCGCGCGTCCCCGCGCCGAACGCCTGCGGCTCGCACTGGAGCGGCTTGGCCCGATCTTCGTCAAATTCGGCCAACTGCTTTCGGTGCGGCCCGATCTCATCCCTGCCGATATCGTCGCCGAGCTTTCCAAGTTGCAAGATCGCGTCCCGCCGTTTTCCCAGGACGAAGTCATCGCTTCGCTCAACGCCGCCTATGGCGAGCCGTACACTCAAATCTTTCGCGACTTTGATCTCACGCCTATCGCCAGCGCGTCCATCGCCCAAGTCCATTTCGCCGTCATCGCGGCTGGCAAAGAAGCCGGCCGCGAGGCGGCGGTCAAGATCGTGCGGCCAACCATCGAACGCGCAATCCGGCAAGATGTTTCGTTGCTGCACGTGCTCGCAGTCCTCGTGGAAAAACTTTTGGCCGATGGTCGGCGCTTGCGTCCGCGCGAAGTCGTGCGCGAGTTCGAAAAAACCATTATCGACGAACTCGATATGATTCGCGAAGCATCGAATGGCAGTCAGCTCAAGCGCAATTTCGCCGACGGAGGCTTGCTCTACGTGCCGGAAATATTTTGGGATTATTGCCGCAAAAAAGTGTTGGTGATGGAGCGTATCGACGCCATTCCCGTCAACGACATCGAGCAATTGAAAAAACATAACATCGACATCAAACGCCTGTCCCGCGACGGCGTGGAAATATTTTTTACGCAAGTGTTCCGCGACGCATTTTTTCATGCCGACATGCACCCCGGCAATATTTTCGTGTTGCGCGACGGGCGCTATTCTGGTGTCGATTTCGGCATCATGGGCTCCCTCTCCGTCCGCGACAAACAGTATCTGGCGCAGAACTTCATGGCGTTCTTCGAGCGCGACTATGGCCGCGTCGCCCGCGCCCACTTGGAAGCCGGATGGGTGCCCAAGGGCACGCGCGTTGATGAATTCGAAGGCGCGATCCGCAGTGTGTGCGAACCGATTTTCGGCAAGCCGATCAAAGATATTTCCTTTGGCAATCTTTTGTTGCGCTTGTTCGACGTGTCGCGCCGTTTCAAAATGGAAATTCAACCGCAACTGGTATTGCTGCAAAAAACGTTGTTACAGATCGAAGGGCTGGGCCGTCAACTCGATCCCGATTTAGACATCGTGCCCATTGCCAAACCCGTGCTAAAAAAATGGATGCGCGAACAAATCGGCTGGCGTGGCTTGCTGAAAAATATCAAAGAAGAAGCACCGCTTTGGGCGACCATCCTGCCACAGTTGCCGCGCCTGGCGCGCAGTTACCTCGATCGCCAATCGCCCGGCGCGCTGGAGACTTACTTCACGAAACTAGAAGGGGAACACCGCAAACTGAAACGCTGGATTTACGTTCTGGTTGCGCTGCTCGGCGCCTCGGTTGCGCTGCAGCTTGGTCGCTGGTTTTTGCTGGGAACGTTATGAAAGTAGAAAGTCACCTGCCTGGAGAGGCAGCACCAGAGCGGCGTGTAGGCCATGCCTGCCTGCGGGGCGATGGCCCTAGGCCACCCGGCCGCCAAGCGGTGGCTGGCAAGGCCAATATACCGTACTTGCTATTCTGGGTATCGCTTGTAGTCGTCACTTATTTCGGCATGAATGCGCTGACGGCGCCGAAGATCGCGAAAGTGGCCGTGTCGAATAACGGTGCTCTGGAAATCATCATTCCGCGTTCGCGCAACGGCCATTATTTTGTCGAAGGCGCCATCAACGGCCATCCGGTCACGTTCATGGTTGACACCGGCGCGACCACGGTGGCGATCGACGCCAGCGTTGCGCGCGCCGCGCGTTTGCCGAAGGGCTATCCCGCCACGTTCGGCACGGCCAGCGGCACAGCGCAAGGCGAGTCGGTGCCGCGGCAAAGCGTCACGGTCGGCGGCTTGCGCATCGACAACGTCAGCATCGCGGTGATCAACGGCGTCGGTGAAGTCGGGTTGCTGGGGCAAAACATCCTGCGGCATATGGAGGTGACGCAATCGGGCGATAAGATGGTCTTGCGCGCCAAGGGCGAACTGCATCGCTAGCGCATGCGGATGCGTGTCAAACTGAAAAAAGGCGATTAGGGTGGCGAAAGATTTCACATTCGACGGCGCCGCGGCGCGACGGATCGAACAAGTTTATTTGACGCCGGATATCGTCGGGCAGCGGCGCGAAACGCGTGCGCTGCTGCAATTAAAACCCGGCGAGGCGGTACTCGATGTCGGTTGCGGCCCCGGTTTTTTGCTGGCGGAAATGGCCGCTGAAGTGGGTGGCTCGGGCACGCTCAGCGGTATCGATTCCAGCCCTGACATGATCGCGCTTGCGCACCAGCGCGGCGCCGGGATAGCGACCCTCGATCTGCAACAAGCCGACGCGCTGGCTTTGCCATTCGCCGATGCGGCCTTCGATGTGGTCGTCTCGACACAAGTCTACGAATACATCGCCGACATCGCCGGCGCGTTGCGCGAAGCGGCGCGGGTGCTGCGACCCGGTGGGCGCTTGTTGATTGTGGCGACGGACTGGGAATCGTCGGTGTGGAGCAATTCCGATGAAGCCCGGATGGCGCGCGTGTTAGAGGCGTGGCGTGAGCACGGCGCTGATTCGCGCTTGCCGCGATCGCTGCCGAAACGCTTGCGCGAAGCGGGCTTATTGTTGGATCGCGTCGAGGTGATTCCGATCGTCAATATCGAGTATGATCGGAACACTTATAGCTATAGTATGATTTCCGTGATGGCGAAATTCGGCGTGGGGCGGCAGAAACTTTCGGCTGCGGAACTTCAGGCCTGGAGCGACGATCTGAAAACCCATGGTGAGCGCGGCGAATATTTTTTCAGCGTGAATCGCTATGCTTTTATTGCGCGTAAATAGCAAAAAGTAAGAGGGTGTGTCTGCCACGAGCCCCGCCCTTATTGGTTTGTGGCGACAGTAGGTCGAAGAGCCGCTCTGGATATGCCTTTCCAGGCATTGAGAAAAATATCAGAACCATTTAGAGGATGACATGATTTATTCGCTGGGCGATCTCAGACCGGAATTCCGTGGCGACTATTTCCTAGCCGACAGCGCCAGCGTGATCGGCAATTGCATTATCGAGAACAACGTCAGTATCTGGTTCGGCGCGGTGCTGCGCGGCGACAACGATCGCATTAGCGTCGGCGCGAATTCCAGCATCCAAGATAATTGCGTCGTCCACGCCGACCCCGGCTTTCCGGTGACCATCGGCCGCGATGTCACGGTAGGACACATGGCAATGGTGCACGGCTGCAGCGTGGGCGACGGAACGCTGGTCGGCATTAAGAGCGTCATCCTCAACGGTGCGGTGATCGGCAGGGAATGTTTGATTGGCGCCAATGCGCTGATCCCTGAAGGTAAAATCATTCCCGATCGCTCGCTAGTGCTCGGCTCCCCCGGCAGAGTAATGCGCCAACTCAGCGATGACGATGTGGCGCGCATCCGCGAGGGGGTCAGCCACTACGTAGAAAAAATCCAACGCTATCGGCGGCAACTCAAGGCAATTTGAAACCGCACGCCGCTGTCGAGCCGAGCGAGTCAAGCCAATCGATTGGCTTGATCGGTTACCTCATTGCGTTTTATGTCCTTCTGATTACCTATGTTAGCCTGACGCCGTTCAGTGGCTGGCATGTGCCGGAGACACTGCCCTGGACGTTTCTTTGGCAAGCTTGGCCGAAGTATTTCACGCGCTTTGATCTGGCGATCAACTTCATCGCGTACTTACCGTTCGGCCTGTTGCTCTACGCTTACCGCGCGCCGGTTTCTTCTCGCGGCTGGGCAATCGCGACGAGCGTCCTCTGCGGTATGTTGTTAAGCCTGACGATGGAGATTCTGCAGGGGTTTTTACTTGATCGAATCGCGTCGAACCTGGATTTTTTTTTCAATAGCGCCGGTTGTGCAAGCGGCGCGTTACTCTCCGCGTGGCTCGGACGCCATACTACCGTGGAGACGAGTTTAACGCTGTGGCGGCGCGACCTATTTATGCCTGGCCACACGATCGATGTTGGATTAGTGCTGCTGTGTGTTTGGTTGATTTCTCAACTCAATCCGTCGATACCGTTTTTCGGCGCAGGGGTCGTGACGGATTTTCCACCCAGCTACGGCGATGGCTATGACGGCCAGCCGCCGTCGGAAATTCCTTTTGCCGTTGGAACCGCGCTGAATTTCTGCGGCCTTGGATTATTCGTCGCCACGCTCATGCACACTCGCACCCTCGTCCTGGCTGCCGTTCCCGTGCTCACCGGGCTCGCATTTCTCTTGAAACTATTCGCTGCCCACGCATTGCTGCGGCCGCAAGTCGCCGCCCACTGGCATAGCGAAGAGACGCTCACGGGGCTGGCAATCGGTGTCGTTGTATTAGTGCCGTTGTCGTTTCTGCGACTCGATCGACGCATCTATGTCGCCGCGATATTTATACTTGCCGGTGGCATGTTGTCGAAAATAGCGGGCAGCTATCCCTCACTGTCGGAGGTATTGCGTTTGTTCGATTGGCCCTACGGCCAGTTACTGCATTTCACCGGGCTGACACTTTATTTGAACGAGATTTGGCCATTGATGGCGACGATATTTTTATTCTGGTATGGGTGGCGGCAGCGCCAGGGCGCTGCGTTATAATCGCGCCCGTTACTTCGGAGTCGCTATCGTCATGTCGGGCTACTACAAACATCATGTTTTTTTCTGTTGCAATCAGCGCGCCAAAGGCGAAGCCTGTTGCAACGACCACGGCTCTAGCGCGATGCGTGAGTACGCGAAAGATCGCATCAAAGCGCTGAAACTGTCCGGCCAAGGCCAGGTGCGAATCAACCAAGCGGGTTGCCTGGATCGCTGCGCCGAAGGCCCGGTGATGGTCGTTTATCCGGAAGAAATTTGGTATCACTACGCCGACAAACAAGATGTCGACGAAATCATCGACGAACATTTGCTGAATGGTCGTGTAGTCGAGCGGCTCAAAATCTAGTGTTGAATTTCGACAAACGCGAAACGCTTTTACTCGTCGGGCCGGCAGGCAAACTTGAAGTTGTCATCAATCGGCCATCATCCACGCCGCGCGGCATCGCGTTGATCGCGCACCCCCATCCGCTCTTTGGCGGCACATTGGAAAACAAAGTCGTGCAGACGCTTGCCAGCACATTCGCCGAGCTCGATTGCGTCGCACTGCGCATGAATTTTCGCGGCGTCGGTGGAAGCGAGGGCAAACACGACGAAGGCAATGGCGAGACAGACGATATGTTGTGCCTGGCGAACCATGCGAAACGTGAGTTCGGCGATTTACCGATTTTTCTTGCCGGATTTTCCTTCGGTGGTTTCGTCCAAACAAAGGTGGCGACCAAGCTCGCCATCCGCCAGATGGTATTGATCGCGCCGGCCGCGGGGCGCTTCGATGTTGCCGAAGTGAAGCCCGATACGCTTGTAATTCACGGCGAACAGGACGACACCGTTCCGCTCACCGCCATCATGGATTGGGCGCGGCCACAGAATCTGCCTATTGTCGTCATCCCCGGCGCCGATCATTTTTTTCATAAACGTTTGCATCTCATCAAGCAACTTGTTGCCCAAGCATGCCGGTTCTAGCGGTTCAAAATCTGCGCAAATCCTATGGCGATCGCGAAGTCGTCGCCGGTGTCAGTTTCGAGTTGAAGCGTGGCGAGTGCTTTGGCCTACTTGGCCCGAACGGCGCGGGGAAAACCACCACGCTACGCTTATGTCTGGGCTTGACCGATCCCGATTCGGGAACCATCATGCTGGTCGATTCACCCGTGCCGGATGCCGCGCGAGAAGCGCGTCGCCGCGTCGGCGTCGTGCCGCAAATGGATAACCTAGATCCGGATTTCACCGTTGCGGAAAATCTGTTGGTGTATGGCCGTTACTTTGGCATGGCCGACAGAGAAACGCGCAAACGTATCCCTGACTTGCTCGAGTTCGCGGGCCTTGCGCAACGCGGCGACAGCAAAATCCAAACGCTATCGGGTGGCATGAAGCGGCGCCTGACGTTGGTGCGCGCACTCATCAACGATCCCGATCTGATCGTCATGGATGAGCCGACGACGGGACTGGATCCGCAGGCGCGGCATTTGATTTGGGATCGCTTGAAGCGGCTGCTCGCGCAAGGCAAAACAATTTTACTCACCACTCATTTCATGGACGAGGCCGAGCGCTTGTGCGATCGGCTCATCATCATGGATCACGGCGCCGTCGTCACCCAGGGCGCGCCGCGTGATTTGGTCGCCGAACACATCGAGCCGCAAGTGGTGGAAGTGTACGGCGATGGGCTGAATAATTGGCTGGATCAATTCGCCAAGCCACTCGCAAAACGCGTTGAGATCACCGGTGAAACCGCCTTCTGCTATGGCGAAGGCCTTGAGCCATTGGTAAAGAATTTACAAACACAAACGGTGTTGCGCTATTTGCATCGCCCGGCGAACCTGGAAGACGTTTTTTTAAAACTTACCGGGCGCGAGCTACGCGATTGATCGCCGGTAAACATTTTCGCTTGCCCGATATCAGTTCGCGCTTCTTCGCCGTGTGGCGGCGAAATTTTTTGGTTTGGCGCAAGCTCGCGATTCCCTCGATGCTCGGCAATCTCGCCGACCCGATGGTGTATATGCTGGGGCTAGGCTTTGGCTTGGGAACGCTATTGCCGCAGGTGGGTGGGATGCAATATATGATTTTTCTCGCGGGTGGAACGGTGTGTTACAGCACCATGAACAGCGCCACCTTCGAGTCGCTGTACTCCGCGTTCTCGCGCATGCACGCACAAAAAACTTGGGACGCGATCCTCAACACGCCACAAAATCTCGACGACGTGGTGATGGGCGAAGTGCTGTGGGCGGCGAGCAAAAGTCTGCTCTCCGGCGCCGCGATCTTGGCGGTGATTTGGCTGCTCGACCTGTCGAAATCCCCGCTTACCTTATTCATTATTCCCATCGCGTTACTGATCGGTTTGTGTTTCGCCAGCATGGGCATGATGATCACCGCGCTGGCGCCGAATTACGATTTCTTCATGTATTATTTTTCGCTGTGGATTACGCCGATGACCTTACTGTGCGGCGTGTTCTATCCGGTCGCGCAGTTGCCTGTGGCTTTACAAAACCTCGCGCAGTTTTTGCCGCTCACCCATGCCGTCGATCTCGTACGACCGTTGCTCGCGAATAAGATTCCGACGAATGTGTTGGGGCATATCGCCGTGCTGCTTATTTACGGCGTGGTGTCGTACTATGTTGCGATGGTGTTGATGCGGCGGCGTTTGCTAAAGTAGCTTCGACCATGATCAACGCCGCGACGATTACAATCACCGTCATTCCCGCGAAGGCGGGAATCCAATGTCTTTCGAAAAAACAAAATCATGCTTTGGATTAAAGCCCTACATATCAGCTTCATGGTCACCTGGTTCGCCGGCTTGTTTTATCTGCCAAGACTGTTCGTCTATCACGCTATGTCGAGCGACGCTATCAGCATCGAACGTTTCAAAATCATGGAACGCAAACTCTACTTCGGCATCATGACCCCCGGCGCCGTGCTCACCATCGTGTTCGGCCTGTGGCTCTGGCTCGGCTACGGCGTCAGCGGCGGCTGGCTACATGCGAAGTTGTTTCTTGTGTTAATCCTGGTGATCTACCACTTCTGTTGCGGCAAACTGCTGAACGATTTCAAGCACGACCGCAATCGATTTGGCCACGTGTTCTACCGCGGGTTCAACGAATTTCCGGTGTTGATTTTATTCGCCGTGATTATCTTGGTGGTAGTGAAACCGTTTTAGGCATCTCCCCGGAAGGCGCATGGCCTTATGGCACTAGGCCACCCTGGGCCAGCTCCAGGATGTTGGCTCGCAGGGCATGCCTTGCCAGGCGGCAAGCTGGGTGCGGCTCGTGGCAAAGGCAGCGATGTAGGGTGCGCTTATGCGCCATCAAAATCTAACGGTGCATAAATGCACCGTACTTTTTGTGCTCGTGCTAAATTACGCCGTAACCCATCATCGTTATTTCCCTCATGACGTCCGCATCGAAGACTAAAAAATCTACCCAAGAACGCGGCAAGCTGCGCATCGGCGATCATTGGAACGCGATCACTATCATCGCGCTGTCGCAGAGCAATCCGCTCAAGGCGATCGCGGAAATGGTAGAGAACGCCATCGACGCCAAGGCCAGCACCATTACGATTACCCGCGGGCGCGAGAACAATAAGCATTTTCTCGCCATCAAAGACGATGGCCAAGGCGTGCCGCGCGACGAGCACGGCAAGCCGGATTTTCGTTATGTTGCGACGCACATCGGCGATTCCATCAAGCGCCGGCTGAAGGCCGATGGCGCGAAAGGATTGCAGGGTGAGTTCGGCATCGGGCTGTTGAGCTTTTGGACCGTCGGTGACGAGTTGACGAT
This sequence comes from Burkholderiales bacterium, assembly GCA_046598945.1. Lineage (GTDB taxonomy): Bacteria > Pseudomonadota > Gammaproteobacteria > Burkholderiales > JALYOK01 > JALYOK01. The sequence goes on from JBKJHT010000157.1 coordinate 40,072, forward strand.
GACTTCGACGGGCGCCGATCAGCGCGCCTATCAGATGATTATGCGCAAAGGCGATCCCGGTTATGAGGTGATGCCCAAGCGAGCGTTGTTTGCCGAGGGCGGCACGGAGGTGAAAATCGCGCCGCTGTTGGAGGGCATACGCGCGCTTTCCGGCGAGAAAATTCAATGGTATCTCGCCGCGGAATTGCGCGATCGTATTCGCCAGTCCGGCGTCAAAATTGGCGTTGTCGATAAGCTGGCGCGTAAGCAATACGTCGTCGAGCCGCGCCAATTCGAAGGCTCGCTGCTGCATCAGTTGCCGATCGGGCGCACCGAGCGCGGCGATTTATATGCCGAGCTTTACCTATGCGAACCGGCCGAGAGTAATCAAGTAGGGCTGTTCCGCCACGGCACCCGGGTATTTGAAGATCTGGCGTTGATCGACGATTTCGCGCGGCCGCCGTGGAGCCTGCATTATCTGCAGGGACTGGTCGATGTGCCTTTTGTAAACCTCACGCCCGGTACGCGCAGCGGCCTGATTCACGATAGCGCCTATGCGGCATTGCTCGACGGCATTAAGCCGCTTGAAAAAAAACTCAATGACATTATCGAACAGCAACGCCGCGCGGAGGATGAGCAAGCGAGCCGGGAATTGTTGCGCACCATTCAGCGCGCGTTTCGCGAGGCAATTCTGACCTTGCCGATCGAAGAGTACGATTGGTTCGATATTCAATCGCGCTCGCTGCGGCCGACCCCCGGAGATTCCAGCAATGCTTCACCGAATGATTCCGCTGAGGGTGACGAGGCGCTCTTGGGTGTCACCGAGCCCGAACCGAAAGAAGAAAAGCAACGGCAGTTTTTTGAGTTTGCCGGACCGCTGTTCAGCGTGACGCTGTCGCCGGCGTCGAGCGTCATTCGCGTCGGCGAGAGTCGCAAGTTTCAAGCGCTGCCGCGCGACCGCTCGCGGCGGCGCGTCGAGCACGATCTCGAATTTCACTGGCAAATCACGGAGGGCGGCGGCTCGTTGGACGGCGCCCACAGCCAAGTGGTGAGTTACAGCGCGCCCGAAGAACCGGGCCTGACACGGCTCAATATCACAGTTCGCCAGCGCGACATCGATTGCCAAGCGGAGGCGCTCATCACCGTCACCCACGAATTGTTGGCGCAAATCGGCGTAGCTAATATTCCCGCCCAGGGTTTACCGGGCTATACCTTCGAACGCGCCGCGGGCGAATCGTGGCGTTCGCGCTTCGACATCGCGCGCAACGTCATCGTTATCAACAATGGCCATCGCGATTTCGTTTTTTCCTCACGCACGAAAATGTTGAAGCTGCGCTATTTGATTCGTTTGTACTCTAAGGAATTGGTGTTGCGCAATTTCGTCGGCCTGCCCGCCGATCAATTGCTGGAGCGCATGGTCGAACTATCGCTGCGCACGGAAGAACACTTGTAGGCGCGGGGCGGGGCCGAGCTGGCCAATTGGTGTGCTCGGCAATGTGGGCTTGAACTTTGGCACAGAGGGTCACCCACGAACAAGTCTGTCGATAGCGCAGCCGTAGTTATTCCATCAGCCGCGTCAAGCTAAGGGGATTGCAGGAACGCTGAATCTGTCGGCAAAAAAGAAGGCCACCCAAAGGTGGCCTTCTTTGCGCTTAAAGTAAATTACCCGAAGCTGCGACGCCGTGCGGTATTGCCATCACGATCCGGCCGCGAACTACTTGGACTTGGTGCGACATTGCCGCGGTTCTCACCCCGGTTGTCGCTCGTTCGAGTATGTGCGAATCCACTCGGTTTGCTGTGTCCAAATCCGCTGCCGGGTTTGCCATGCCCACGGAACTCCGGTTGCGCGCGGCCGCGGCCTGCCGAGTGGGGCTTTCGTGCTGGCCGTTCTTCGCGAATCTTCGGCTCCAGTCCGACGATGGTGTCCACTTGCACGGTCTGGCCGGTGTAACGCTCGATATCGCGTACCAGGCGGCGCTCGCTCGGGTTGATCAATGTCACCGCCATCCCGCTGCGTCCGGCGCGACCAGTGCGGCCGATGCGGTGGACATAATCTTCCGCTTGGCGCGGCGCGTCGAAGTTGATCACATGGCTGATGCCCGCCACGTCGATGCCACGGGCAGCGACATCGGTCGCAACCAATACCTTGGTGCGGCCCTCGCGCAAGCCTTTAAGCGTGCGATTACGTTGGCCTTGGCTCATGTCGCCATGCAGCGCGTTAGCCAAAAAACCTTGTTCGCGCAAGGTATCGGAGAGTTCGTCCGCGCTGCGCTTGGTGGCGGTGAACACCAATGCTTGATCGATATTCACGTCGCGCAGCAGATGGTCGAGTAATTTGTTTTTGTGCGACAAGCTATCGGCAAACATTAAGCGTTGGTCGATGTTGGCTTTGAGTTCTGGCGTGCTCGCAATTTCGATGCGTTGGGCGTTGCGCGTCAGCTTTTTCGCAAGGGTGCCGACGACGCCGTCCAGCGTTGCCGAGAACATCAGCGTTTGGCGTGTTGCTGGCGTCTTGCCGACAATCGTTTCGATATCGTCGATAAAACCCATATCCAACATGCGATCCGCTTCGTCTAACACCAACACTTCCAAGCGTTTGAAATCGATACGGCCGCGTTCCAGATGATCGAGCAAGCGGCCCGGCGTGGCGACAACGATATCAACCGGCGCTTGCAGTTGTTTCAGTTGCAGCGGATAAGGCATGCCGCCGACTAGGCAGGCGACTTTCAGGCGCGGCAACTTGGCGCCGTAGGTGCGGGCGGCTTTTTCAACTTGTAGCGCAAGTTCGCGGGTTGGGGCGAGCACTAAAACCCGTGGGCCTCGTCCTTGAACGGTCGCGGGCTTCGCCAGACGCGTCAGGCTGGGAAGCAAAAATGCTGCCGTCTTACCGCTGCCTGTGAATGAGGAAACTAATAAATCTTGCCCGGCCAGCGCGGCGGGAATCGTCTTCGCTTGAACCGGTGTGGGGGTGTCGTAACCGACGCTATTGAGCGCCAGCAAAACGGCGGGATCTAAACCTAATTCCGAAAAACTCATGGATTGCCTTTGTAATAGGCCGCACGGAGCGTTGCTCCAACGGCATCATTTCTCAAATCAAAGAGAAAAAGTATCGCGACCGCTGCAAATTCGCGGAAGACGACAACACATCGAATATCGGCGCCAAACCTTTAATGCCGCGATGCGTTGCCTATAGAAAAACTTGGAGGCGTTGCGAAAAGGGTCGGGACGAGAAGCGACAACTTACGACGCTATGATTTCTGATTTACTCGTTCCAAGCGGGTTGGAAACCGGGAAAAACCGGAAATGCTGCGTCGCACAACGCGGACTATACGCGAGCGGCTGGAATAAAGCTAGTAATTTTGTTGGTGAGGTGTTACTAAGGGGACTTGGCCGAGCCTTATCATAATCTGCCTTTGAGGAGGGTATGTCCTGCAGGCCAATATCCAGGGGCTGGCCTCTGGCCACCCGCCTTTCCGGGCGTTGTAAATCGGCCAAAAACTGGCATTCAGTCGTCTGAATTGGCTGCCTGGTAACCGCCGTTCATTACTTCAACAATTCAAAGTTTTTCGATAATCACGAAGGCGAAGTTGCGGCGAACCAGGTTATGTACTGCAGACACGCATCTTTGATTCGTAACCTGATCAGTGGCGCGTGCAATCAGGCCTTCGCGGCGATTTCCATACGATCAACAATAGCAATCACGTCGCTGGGCTCGGCACGCTCGCGGTAGTCTGCCTCGACGTGCGCATACGCGATGCAGCCATCACGGTCGATGACATACGTCGCGGGTACCGGCAATACCCACAGTCCATTGCCATTAAGCAGCGGCAGGTCGTTACCGACGCTACTATAAAGATCCACTACCTCTGGTGGCAAAGTGAACGCCACGCCAAAGGCTTGCGCGGCGTCGAGCGATGAATCGCTTAGCACTGGAAACGCTAGCTGGTTTTTTTCTGCCGTGCTCAACGAGTTGTCCGGCGTCTGCGGCGAAATGGCGACTAGGCTAGCATTGCTTCCATGCAGAACGTCGAGTTGTTGCTGCCAGGCACGCAGTTCCAGATTGCAATATGGGCACCAGCCACCACGATAGAAAACCAACACTAACGGGCCGCGGCTCCAATACTGCGAAAGACGCACTGGGTGGCCCAGTGCGTCGGGAAGCGTTAAGTCAGGCGCATGATCGCCTACGCGCAAGGCAGTACTTTCGATTCCGCTTGCCTTAAGGCGTGCCGTAGCGGTTTCCATCATCGTCACACGCGCCGGCGCGACACGCTGCTTAAAACCTGCTTTAAATTCGGCTAACTGAGTAGCTAGGGTGATGTTACTTTGCATGGTTATATCCTTTTCAAGTTGGAATCGGGTGACGTTATTCTCGACCGTCCTGCGCTTACGGTTACTGCGATCAGAAGGCCGACCATCGCCAGTATGAGGCCGCCAGCCTCCGCTGCAGTGGGTACATGGCCGAGCACGGGCCATGCCAACAGCGCCGCCAGTCCCGGTGCAAGCGCAGGAAATACTGCAGCGCGAGCTGGGCCCAGTAGCGAAACCGTCTTCGCGTAGGTGTAAAGCGTACCGGCGCCCGCCACTACACCTTGCACCAACACTTCGGTCCACAACGTAAGCGGTTCGACGCTGAGCAGTCGCGCGCCACCGGAGAATAAAAAATACGCCGGCACGTAGGTGAGCAATGCTGAAAACGAAATCACCGCCGTAGCCGGCAGAGGATCTAAGCGGTGTTTGCGCAGCAGAATGCCGAAGCCTGCCCACAGCGTGCCCGCGGCGATGAACATGAGGTCGCCCAGCGCCGCTCGGGCAGTGAACGTTGATGTCTCCACGCCCGACAACAGCACTAGCCCTGTAAGCACGATGCCAATACCCAGGACCTTGCGCGCGGTGAGCCGTTCACCTAGCAGCAATCCACTAAGAAGCATACCCATAAGGCTCATCGCGGAAAATGGAAACACTGCTGCGTGGCTGACCGGCGCAAATTGCAGTGCGCCAAACATCAAGAGACCAAATGGCGTTCCAGCAAGCGCTGCCACGGATAGCCAGAGGCGCCAGCGTGAAATGAACTGCGACTGGCCGCGCCGCAACGCGAGCCACAATAAAGGCACTGTTACGAGGCCCGCGACCCCATAGCGCAGCAGCGTTAGATCCGGCGCTTGCAACCCTCTGGCCAGGCCCCAGCGCGCATAGACCGTGTACAGCGCGCCGATCCCGGCAGCAAGCAAACCAACCGCCACGCCAACGGCCAAGCGGGAGGTATCATTCGACAATGCTGGTAAGGGTAGCGTTGCGCTGTTCAGGGTACAGTTTCCAACGGTTGCGCTGTTCATGCCAACACCGGGGCACGCGGAAAGTCCACTGGCACTTTGGTCGTCCCGTGCAAATAATTAGTAACCGTTTTGTCGCCGATTACGACGATAGCATCTACTAGGTTCTCTGTAGTCCAGCCTGCGGCAAAGAATGCCTGCACATTCGCCGGATCGACATGGCCACGTTCGCTAACGATGGTTTTTACCAGTACCGCCAGCGCGTCGAGCTTAGTGTCGAACTTGGCGCGACCGCGACGTATTTCGAGGATCTGCTCATTCGTAAAGCCGGCCATCTTGCCGATGACGGTGTGCGACGCGAGACAGTATTCGCAACCGTTAATCCGGCTGACGACGAGATTCACCAATTCACGCGATTTACCGGTAATCGAACTCTTGGCATTTTGCAATGCAAGGTAATTGCCAAGTGCGTTCTCCGAATGGGCGAGCGTGGCGTATAGGTTGGGCACCGTACCCAAACCCTTCTTCACGCTGTCGAAGAGCGCTTGGTTAGCAGCGCTGACTTGTTCACGAGTCGGTACATTGATGGCGTTCATGATAGATTCCTTAGTTAAATGATTCGTTACGAGGGTTGAGTTATTTCGCCGCCTTGAAGGACTTAACCAATGCCGCCGCGCTGGCTCCTTCGAGGCTCAGGCCATAGCCGGTCTGTTGAATCAATGCAATCTTCAACGGTTGGACAAAGTGGATGCGGGTATTGCGGCGCGTGACTTCCGGTTTCTTCAGATACATCTTGGCGATTTCAACGGCTCGCGCAGTGGACTTACCGTCGGCAACAACTTCCGTTACAACGCCCCACCATTTGGCGGTCGTCGCAGACACTGGCTGTGGATCGAGCAACATTGCTTCGGCTCGCGACGGGCCGGCACGATAGGCCCAGGTCGTGAAGATGCCATCGCCCGGAACAATCCCACCGGCAAAATGCGGCGCGTCATGGAAAGTCGCGCTACTTCCCGCGACGATCACGTTGGCCAATAAACAGTATTCGGTGTGTACCCAGGCCTTTCCTTCCACTGCACAAATTACCGGCACGCGAATGTTGGCGATGTTCTCGACGACTTGCGTACCCTCGTCATGGATCTTTGACCAAGCGTCAGGATCACTAACTGATCTTGCCCCGATTTGACGGACACTTTATTGTAGTAAAAATGAAGGAGGTCCGAGATGGCAAAGACGAGAGCGCCGTACGCGGCGGAATTTAGAGAACAGATGGTGGAGCTGGT
>JBKJHT010000054.1:0-3138 GCA_046598945.1 Burkholderiales bacterium
TTTTTCAGACCCTGACGCGAGGTCCACTGGATACTGTCATTCCAGTCTCGCGATGTGTCTGACTCACCTTCAAAAATAGGCGCCAAGTGTAGAAGATGAGTCAGACACATCGCGAGACTGGAATGACAGTATCCAGTGGACCTCGCGTCAGGGTCTGAAAAATCAACCTTATATCCCTGAATCTCCGTAGCGTTCCTGCCGAAGGATGCTGCGACTTTTTCGTAGCGATGCGATTTACCGTTACAAAAAAATTGCGGCACTTCGCATTTTGCTTGTTGATTCAGCGACCGCTCCGCATTGAGCAAGCGGACATCGCATGTTGCAGTGGAGCTGGCCGAAAGCGGCCGGACTCGATCGTATCTCTAATCCGTAATGACTGGGTGCACTTTTATCCGAAAGCGTAGTGCAACTGATGCGGTCGCAGTCGACCTTGTTTGCCGCCAGATGCAGCCCTCCGATAGCCTATTCGGCTGGAGTTTACCTAGCGCGCGGCCGCAAGCAACGCATGCCATCTACACATGGTTGACGGTTAGATCCGGTGGGTCAATACTTTAACGGTACTGGCACAAGCACAGGTACCGTCAGTTCAATCTATCCTAAACTCATGCTGGTCCCTTGTCTCCAATGGGAAGCAAGTCTTCGCGCATCCTTCGGGCAATGGTCTGACGCCCAAATACTGTTCACGTCTGTAATGAAATCGTACTATGGATCAGGTTTCTTTTTGGTTTCAGATTGGCGGTTCAGTCGTACATCACGATGGCGCGATCCGTGTCCGGCAATTGACGACGTACCTTTAACTTTGGCGTTGCGTGACTTTGCCAGCGTAATCTTAGGTGAATCAGTGACTGCAATCGGGGAAAAGGCAGTGACTGCTTTAGAATATCAACAAGCGTCAACTACATGACCGCGAGTTCCAATTTCTGGGAGGAAACTGAGGGTCAAGTTTCGTGACGACTGCGGCAGTTCAGCGCAATCGCCTCGACGGGCCGCTTTGGGTGCATACCGGCCGGAGAGCAACCCATGACCTAATCGACCGTTTTCGCGGAGCTCAAGCCTTGATCAAAGCGCGCAATCGTCCGGCGCGGTAATCCTAGCTTGCTTAAAAGCGCGAATCGTGTCTTCACCTCAAACGGCGACCAATCGGAGGGTGGAGAATGTTGAACCGTCTATCGCGGTAAACCAATCCTGGAACGAGGCCTTTTCGGGCTTATTGGGCCCAGTAAAAAATGAAATGGTCAGCGGTGATCCGCGGATCCTCGAAATTCTTTGGCCAGCTACACACACGGAGCCGCTGCAATCACCGTTGCCTTGAAGATGCTCGTGGATATTGGCCCCCAGACCATGCCGTGCCAGGAGGCAATGGCCCAAGGCCACCCCGGCAGGGAGCGGCGTGTGGCGAGGCGGCGATTCGATTCGGCGTGAGCATTACGTTATACTTTCGCCCATGGTTGATCGCATCGATAAACTCCGTTCCCAACTCGCGCAATTCGCGAACGAGCGTGACTGGGATCAATTTCACAATCCCAAAAATTTGGCGATGGCGCTGATCGCTGAAGCCGGGGAATTGGTCGAGCATTTCCAATGGTTGTCGCCGCAACAGGCAGCGAACCTGTCGCCGGAAACTAAAGCCGCGGTGGCGCTGGAAATCGCCGATGTGTTGTTGTTCCTGCTGCGCCTTGCGGACAAATTAGAAATTGATCCGATCGCGGCCGCGGAACAGAAAATGCAACTGAACGCGGAAAAATATCCGGTCGAAAAATCTAAAGGCATCGCCACGAAATATAACAAGTTGTAATGCTCGCCTACCGACACCTATTCCACGCCGGCGGTTACGCCGATGTGTTCAAACATGCGTTGCTAAGCGGGCTCATGCTGTCGCTGCGCAAGAAAGACAAACCCTATTTCTATCTCGATACGCACGCCGGAATTGGGCGCTACGATTTGACGCATCCGTGGGCGCTGAAAAATCGCGAGTACGAGCATGGCATTTCTCTGCTATTGAAGCGCAAGGATATTCCCGCTTCGTTGGCGGACTACGTGAAGCTTATTCGCGCGGACAATCCTGACGGCGAGTTGCGTGTCTATCCCGGTTCGCCGCGCATTGCGCGTAAATGGCTTCGGCCCGGCGATCGCATGGTGTTGACGGAACTGAATAAGGATGACTGTGCGGCGCTGACCCAACTCTTCGCCAGCGATCGCCACGTTCACGTGCACTGCATGGACGCCTATCAGGGATTGAAGGCGTTCCTGCCGCCGCCGGAGCGGCGCGGACTGGTGTTGATCGATTCGTCGTTCGATCGCGCGAAAGAATTTTCGCGCATCGCCGAGGCGTTGAGCATGGCGCATAAGCGCTGGGCGACTGGAACTTATGCGATCTGGTATCCACTAATGGAACCGAGCGCCATGGCGGCGTTCGATCGCGCCGTCCTGGCGACGGGAATTCGCAAAATCCTTAAACTCGATTTCGCGTTAGAGGACGAAGACTGGACCTTGACCATGCGCGGCTGTGGCATGCTGGTGGTCAATCCACCGTGGCACTTTGAGAACGACGCGAAGGCCATGCTGGAATGGTTGTGGCGCGTGTTGTCGGTCAGGCAAACCGGCGCGGTGAGTGTTAGCTGGCTGGCGCCGGAGTGATCGGGCGCTCGGTTGTAAGCTCGGCGCCACCTTTTAGTTTTTCTTGTTTCTTGCCAAGATACCAACCGACCAGCGCCGCGCCAAGCGCCAATGGAATGGCGAGCGTTGCTACGCTCGCCAGACCCACACCCGCGCCCTTGAGAAAGCTCGACAGCCAGCCGCTCATGGCATCGCCACCGCGATAAATGACCGTGTCGATAAAGTTTTTCGCTTTATATTTTTCTTCGCGCGAAACTACGGTGAATAAAATTTCGCGCACCGGGCGGGCCAGTGCATATTCGACCACGCGGCGCAGCGCTTGAAACACGACAATGACGACGAGGGTGGGCGCGACAACCAGCGCGCCAAACCCAACCACTTTGAGCAGCGGCAGCGCCATCAATAGTAGCGCCACGCCGAAGCGACCGATCAGCCGATTGGTGAGGAAAATTTCCACCAGTAAAGTAAGCACATTCACGGCCAAATCGATTTGCGCGAATAGCCGGGTGCGGGCGGCGGAGT